>JACZTE010000148.1 GCA_022573935.1 Chloroflexota bacterium | reverse complement strand
TGCGCACCTTGCGCCCGTCCGGGTGGCATTCGTCCGAGACGATCGCCGTGGGCCCATTCGATACCGCACCGTTCATGGCGGGAGGACGTTCCAGCTCTACCTTCATCGCACCTACCTAGAACTCGCGCACACGGCCGCGGGCAGCGCGGGGAGCGGCGTCGGCGCCCGCCTCCACCAGCAGCGCCAGGCTGATCAGATAGTCGTCGTGCCCCTCCGACGGCTCGACGAAGAAGCCCATCGTCCGGTTCGCCCGGTAGACGGCCCGCGCCCGCTCCAGCTCCTGACGGCACTGGCGGTACTCCAGCGAGCCGTCGCCCTCGTAGAGCTTCAGCCGCCCGCCGTTCGTCGACGCGAGCAGCCCGTAGCCCAGCCGCGACTTCGACTCTTGCGTGAAGCGCACCGGCCGGACGACGTGCGATCCCAGCGCCGTGCTGAGCAGGCGGGTGATCGTCTCGCCCAGGCCGGTCGCGTCGACGGCCAGCCGTCGCACCTGCCAGACCTCGCGCAGCAGGTCCGCCAGCCGCCGGAGCAGCGTATCGTGCGGCTCGCCACGCCAGACGTAGTGCTCCACCACCTCCAGCCTCGGCTCCTGCACCAGCGCGCCGCGAGCGGGGTATGACGTCCGGCCGATCGTGAGGACGGTAGCGTCGCGGCCGGCCCCGTTGCTCGCGACCGGCGATGATTCGAGAGCGCCGCCTGCCAGGTCAAGCCCAGCGACGTAGCTCTCGCCCTTTCGCGGCGCGTGCTGCCGCGGGTGGCGGCCCTGGAGCTGCGCGAGCTGCCCGGGCGAGAAGAGCCGCCCGCCTCCGGCGATGGGCTTCAGGCAGTACTGCGTGAGGAACAGCGGGTGCTGCTCGCCTAGCCGCTCGCGTTCCGACTCCACGTAGCGGCCATAGGCCCGGTTGTAGCGGGCCACCACCTGCCAGTCGTACTCGAAGTGGCGGCGGATGCCGTCGCCGCGCTCCAGCTCCAGATGGTGCTGCTTCGCCCGCTCCAGCAGCGTCGAATCGTCCCAGGCGGTGCCATAGAAGACCGTCGTGGCGTTGGCCGTCGACGCCATCGGGCGAAACTCGCGGTCGAACTTCTCCTCGTCCACATCCTGCGCCTCGTCCACCTCCAGCATGAGCTGCGCGCTGTGGCCGACGACGTTCGCCGCCGCCTCCGCCGAGAGGAAGATCAGCCGCGCGCGGCCCACCCGCACCACGTGCCCCGCCTCCAGCGAGGCGATGGGCGCCAGCCCGGCCTCCAGCAGCCGCGACCAGAGGCGGCGCAGGCTGATGCGCCCCTGCGGCTCGAAGGTTGGGGCGCACTTGATCGCGTTCACGTCTCGCGACAGGTTCAGGGTGAGGAGCAGCGCCTCCAGCTGTGCGGACAGCTCGTTCTTGCCGCCCTGTCGCGCTATCTCCACGGAGAAGCTCAGGCCGCGCCGGTGGAGCACGCTGTCCAGGATCGCCCGGCCCGCCTCCACCTGGTACGGCCGAAGCTGGGCCTTCCACGGACCCATCCCCAGCGGGACTGTGACAGCCTCCACCTTCGTCGCCATCGGCTACGCCAGCAATCGCAGGACGAACTGGACGGCCACGGCGCCTCCAAGCATGAAGATGAGACCGTTCACCCGTCCCTTCACTTCGTCTAGCTGTCGCTCCAGATTGCGGAGCCGCTCCTCGATCACCGCCCGGAAGGCGATGTCCTGGTGGTTTCGTCGTGGGCGCTCAGCCGAACGCCTGGCAACGGGGTATCGCGACGGCGGCTCGGCCTCGCCTCCGCGCTCCGTCCGTCGCCGGCGATCCACCCACGCGAGCGCCCGCTCCAGGACGCGACGCCCCGAGTTCGTCGAACGCTCACTCATCGCTGAACGCCTCCGGCATCAGCAGCCCGCCGACGCCCCGGATCACGCCGGCCAGGCTCCCCGCCAGGTCCTCCTCGGCCTGCTTCGAGAGCCGGTAGCGAGCCGAGACCACCTTCACCAACAGCTCAATGCTGCGCAGCATCAGCGGCAGATCCTCCGGCCGCTCCGACAGCACCGCTCGCAGCTTCATCCGCAGCAGGGCGATCTCCTTATCCAGCCCCTCGATGTCCGAAGCGGCCTCCAGCTCGATCTGCTCGGCCGAGTCGAGCGCGCTGCCGTAGAAGCTCTGCTCCAGCTTCGAGCGGCGATGGGCCCGCCCCGAAGACCGAGACGATCTTCGGCGACCGGCCGGCTTCCGGGCCAGGTCAGCGTCCTCGCCGGGCACCAGGGTTCCTCTCCAGCAGCTCCATCAGGTTCTCGAGCGTCTCCGGCGGTAGCCGCGTCGCCGCGTCGGCCACGCCCAGCAACAGACAGAGCGCGGCCAGCGACCACTCCCGCCGTTCCAGCGCCAGCGCCAATACCGATGTCGCCATCCCTACGACCGTAGCCTCCGTACCACCAGCATCGAGATGAAGACGGTAGCGGCGAGGAGGGGCAGTCGCATCAGCGCCCAGCCGCCCGGCGAAAGCTCGCCCAGCGGGCTCAGCCCCTGCTGCCACCAGAACAGCGTCTGCGAGAAGAGCGCCCCGACCACGGCCGCAGCGCTCACCAGCGCCAGCGCGAACGCCGCCACGCGGCGCGATCGCGACTCCTCCGGTCGCAGCCAGTAGGCGACGAAGTAGCCGGCGTTCAGCAGTCCACAGGCTGCCGTCGCCAAGTCTTGTGCCACGACCAGACTGGCTAGCCTCACCCGCGCCTCCCTCATGCTGGGCTGCGCAGTTGGCAGCCTCGGACGTAGAGTTAGAATAGAATATACGTTCTATTCCGTCAATAGGGGGCTGTCATGGCGCAACGAGCACGCCTGGGCTGAGAGCATGGCCGTCCCCTAGGGGATATCCCTACGCAGATTTCCCGCGCGCGGCCGATGCTAGAAGTGGAGGCCTAGAAAATCATGGCAAACGACAAGACCAAGCGCACGAAGATCGACCGTCTGGATGAAGGCGACTGGCTGCACTCCCTGCTGGCCGAAGGCCAGATGCAGATCGCCGAACACCCCAAGCCGCAGGCGGTGAAGCGTATCCGCCAGCGTCTGTTTGATGAGATCGAGCGGCCTGAGCAGGCCGCCGCCTAGCTCTCTCACTTAGCCAACGAGTAGTTCGTTCCGAGCCGCCACCGTGTTCGGGTGCAGCGGCCATCCCTGCGCGAGCGCCCGCGATATGTGCAGGTCCAGCAGGCAACGCATCGCCGCCTCCAGGCTCTCGTCAGCGAGCCGGCGCGCCTCAGCCAAGGCCGGTTCGCCCCGTAGCTTCCCCGGTTCGATCTTGTCGACGACGAAGATAAGCCGCTCCAGCGCGCTCATCCCCGCCCGGCCTGTCGTGTGATAGCGAGCCGCCGCCAACACCTCCTCGTCCGCCACGCCGAAGCGCTCGGCCATCAGCCGAGCGCTGAGCGCGCCATGGAGCAGGATCGGCGCAGAGCGCTCCGCCTCCGCGAGCGTCAAGCCCGCCGCCGCCGCGATAGCAGCCGGCATCGATCATCGGCAACCTCAGCGCAACCCCGCGCGGCAGGCGCGCATCGATGAAGCCGATAACTTTATTTCCGGCATCATCGATATTCCCGGATTTAGCACCCAGGCCGATCGCACACCCAAAGGCATTGAATTCGAAACATCTGAACAAGCCGAAGCCTATGATCCATTTGCTATCATCTACACGGTACCAAAAAGCCAGATGCCACACATATATCTGGATGCGGGCATCGAAGACGGTTTGATCAGTGAGGCGAGGGAATTTACGCAAATTTTAATGATCAACGATGTGCCGTATGATTATATGCAGAGTCTTGGTCGCCATAATGCTGAATACTGGCGCCGTTCCATCGGCCATATGATGGCCATTACCGGCGAGGCAAACCAGATATTCCGCCCGGTCACGATGTTCGACTACGGCATCGATGGCGGCACTTTCGTCAAGGACGGCTTGTTCGGTCATGACTCCTCCGGAACGTCAGGCGACGGCTGCTTTGGCCCGGAGCATACCGATCTGCTCCTGGCTATAGCCCAGTGAGGCAAGCACGCGATCGGTGTCGCTCCCGGGGAAGCTGGGAGGCGTGGGGTGCTCCCGCTTGGTGGCGGAGAAGCGAGGTGCCTGGGCAGGCTGAATCACGCCATCAACGGTGACAAACGTACCTCTGTGCGAGTTGTGAGGGTGCAAAGGCGCCTCGGATAGAGAGAGCACGGGAGCGACACAAGCGTCTCGTCCTTCAAACATGTCCTCCCACTCCTGGCGGGTTCGGGTCTTGAACGTCTCCTCGACCACG
>JACZTE010000147.1 GCA_022573935.1 Chloroflexota bacterium | reverse complement strand
CGCAGGTTCGAATCCTGCCGCTGCTACCATCTTCTCATGAAACTCTAAGACCCCCGCTTACCGGCGGGGGTTCTGCTATTTGCTCGTCTCTCTTTCGCTAGCCGGGCTACGGCAGATCGATGGCGTAGATGTCGTTGCCGGAGAGTCCGTAGGCGCTACCGTCGAAGAAGATGGGGCCGAAAGTGCAGACTGTGGTAGAGCCGGTGAGCGGGTCTTGGCAGACGAACACGTCATCATCGGCGCCGGACACGCCGTTAGTCGAGAAGCTGCCGACGGTCGAGAGGTAGATGTTGCCGTCCGCATCCAGCGCGACACCGTCCACGTCTTCACCTCGGGAAGTCAGCGCCACGTCGCTCCCGTCGAAGTACATCGACCAGGTACCCTCCGTATCCTGGCCGAGCGACGCCGGCGTGAACTCGATCAGGTCCTCGTCCCGCCCGGAGAGGCCGGGTACGCCGAAGCTGCCCCTCGTTGAGAGCAGCAGGTTCCCATTCGCTAGCAGCTCTATCGCGTCCACGTCCTCAGCACTCCTGGTCAACCCCACGTCGCTGCCGTCGAAGTACAGCTCGAACGAACCGGTAGTGCTCTCGCCCAGCGAGGTCGCCGTAAACAGCACGATGTCCGAATCGTCGACGGTGCCCACGATGCCGGAGATGGTGCCGCTGCCGGTGAACGACATCAGTATCTCCGTGGGGCTGATGATGGCGATCGCGTCCAGCCTGAAAGACGCGAGCCCCACGTCGCTGCCGTCGAAGTAGAGGCTGAAGTCTGAGCCGTCGAAGTCGACGATGTCCTCATCATCAACGTTCAGACCGCCCACGGAGCCGCTGTTTCCCAGGGAGAAGCGGAGCACCGAGCTGCCGGGCGCCGGCGTAGCCGTGGGCACCGGCGTCGCTGTGGGCACCGGCGTAGACGTGGGCACCGGCGTCGCGGTGGGCACCGACGTGGCCGTGGGCACCGGCGTAGACGTGGGCACCGGCGTCGCGGTCGGCGTCGCGGCCGGGCCGCCGCTGACGAGGGAGACGTCATCGACGTACCAGTTGCTATCTCTACTACTCAAATTGGCGTCGAAGGCAACGAAGAACTCGCTGGACATGGCAAAGCTGGACAGATCCACACTGTAGAAGTGGTAGGCGTTGTCGCTCTCGGCGCTGGTCAACGTCCTCACCACGGTCCAGGCAGCGCCATCAGAGCTGACCAGGACGTCCGCCTGGTCCGAACCCTCGAACGACACCACCTTGGCCCAGAACTGCAGGTACGCGCCGCTCTCGCCACTCAGGTCCACCGACCGCTCCACGTAGGCATCGCTCCGCCTCAGCCTGACATGGAATGAGCCGGAGTGGGGCCCGTCCCGGTCACGGACCTTGACATCGCCGGAGATCGACCATTCGGCTAGCCAGCCCGAGCCACAGTCCCAGTCCTCGCACTCGAAGTCGTCGGAGGCGATGGTAGAGGGAGCAGGCGTCGGTGTCGCCGTTGTCGATGACGGCGGCGTCGGCGTGGGCGTAGGCGTTGCGGGCGCAGGAGCCGTGCCGGTCAGGGCGTTGTAAGCGTTTAGCCGTCCACCCGTGACCGTAACGCCATCGAGAGAGGCGACCGGATCGACGGTGCTCAGGATCTTCGCCTTGAGCTGGGCAGGCGTGAGTGTTGGGTCCTGCGCGAGGAGGAGTCCGGCCACGCCTGCAACGTGTGGGGCAGCCATGGAGGTGCCGCTCAGGTAGGCGTACAGCGCACCGGGGTAGGTGCGACGATGCTCACGCCCGGCGCACCCAGGTCGACCGTAGTCGCGCCGTAGTTAGACCACGAAGGCATCTGGTCGTTGTGATCGGTGGCGGCGACGGCGACGAGGTTGCTGGAGTCGTAGGCGGACGGGTAATGAGGACTGGCGTCCGTATCGTCACCGTCATTGCCGGCGGCCGCGACGAAGAGGCAGCCGCAAGCCTCGATGGCGTCCTTGAGTGTCTGACTGAACCCGCCCCCGCCCCAACTGGCGTTCATCACCTTGGCGCCGTTGTTGGCGGCGTACTCGATCGCTTGGATGGCGTCGGATGTAAAGCCGCCGGAGGGCCCGAGGAACTTCAGTACCATCACCTGCGCCTGCCTGTTGATGCCGGTCACGCCAACGCCGTTGTTGCCATCGGCGGCAATCGTGCCCGCCACGTGGGTGCCGTGGTAGTCCTCGGAGGTCGAGTAGAAGAGCCAGTTGGCGTTGTCGAAGAAGTTCCAGCCGTGGAAGTCGTCTATGTAGCCGTTGCCGTCGTCGTCCACGCCGTCGGCAACGCAGCTTCCCATGCCTCCGGGACATTCGATCGGGTTGGTCCAGATGTTCGCCGCCAGGTCCGGATGGCCGATGTCCACGCCGGTATCGATCACGGCGATGACCGTGCTTGAGCTGCCGGTCGTGATGTCCCACGCCTCCGGAGCGTCGATGTCCGCGTCGGGGGTGCCGCCGGTCTGGCCGGTGTTGTTGAGGTTCCAGAGGTAGGTGTTGTAGAGAGGATCGTTCGGCGTCACGTCGGCATAGAGCATGTAGTCCGGCTCGATCCGGACGACGCGCGGGTCAGCCGCCAGCTCTTCCAGGGCATCCTCGTCGACCTCGACGGCGACGGCATCGATCAGCTCGTAGCGTTGCCGGACCGAACCGCCGTGCGCTCGAAGCAGACGATCCTCCTTGACCTTCTCTTCGTCCTCATCTCCTAGATAACCGTCACCGTCGAAATCCTCGGTGAAGGTAACGAAGACGCGGACCTTCCCCGGCGTAGCCGATGGCGCGGAGTCCGGAGCCACGACAGGTTCCGCGGCGAGCGCGGACGAACCGGCATCGTCGGCCGCTATCCTGACGGTCAGAACAGCGACGAAGGCGAGGAGGGCTGTGAGGAGGAAAAGCCGCCTCATACCGTTATAAGTGCAGCGCAGTTACGCTTCACCAGGCAGGAGATGATCGTCATATGCTACCTCTGGACTTGCAATCAGGGGCCGTTCTGCTTATACTCCCGCTGGGCCGGTAACCAGGGACGTTGCCGGCGAGAGAGGAGCGAGCGCCCCGACCGTTCGGGGCGCACCGTATGTCAGCGTTCGTGGTCATCGGCGGCCAGTGGGGTGATGAGGGCAAAGGCCGCACAGTCGACCTCCTCGCGCAGGAGGCGACCATCGTCGCCCGATACTCGGCTGGGAACAACGCCGGACACACCATCATTAATCATCTCGGCAGATTCGCCCTCCATCTGGTGCCCGCCGGCATCTTCTATCCGGAGAAGCTCTGCCTTATCGGCAACGGCGTCGTCATCGATCCCGAAGTGCTGCTGGAGGAGATCGAGCAGCTCGAGTCGCGAGGCGTAAGCACCAAGAACCTCTTCGTCAGCGACCGGTGCCACGTGCTCATGCCCTACCACCGGCTCCTGGACGAGCTGGAGGAGCAGGCGCGAGGCGACGCCGCCCTCGAGACCACTCGCCGCGGCGTGGGGCCTGCCTTCGTCGACAAGGTGGCGCGCCTGGGCCTTCGCATGGCCGACCTGATCGAGCCGGACGCCCTGCGCAAGCGGCTGGAGCTGGTGCTACCGCAGAAGAACACCCTGCTGGAGCGGCTCTATGGGGCCAAACCGTTCGACTTCGACGAGCTGTACCGCGCCTACGTTGAGTTCGGCTGCCAGCTCAAGCCGTACGTGCGCGACACCGCAGCTATCGTGATCGATGCGCTGGAGCGCGGCGAGCAGGTGCTGCTGGAAGGCGCCCAGGGCAGCCTGCTAGACCTCGACGCCGGCACGTATCCTTATGTCACCTCATCGACGCCCTCGTCGCTGGCGGCGGGCGCAGCCATCGGTATCGGCATCGGGCCGACGCAGATCGAACGGGTCGTGGGCGTGTACAAGGCCTACATGACCCGCGTGGGCGCCGGGCCGATGCCCACGGAGCTGCTGGGCGAAACAGGCGACATCCTGCGCGGCGAAGGCCCGGAGCCCGAGTTCGGCGCGACCACGGGCCGCCCGCGCCGCTGCGGCTGGTTCGACGCCGTCGCCTCCCGCTACAGCGTGCGCGTGAACGGCGTGACCAGCGCCGTCTTGAGCCGCCTGGACGTGCTCGACAACTTCCCGTCCATCCAGATCTGCACCGGGTACGAGCTGGACGGCCAGACGGTGGAATCGTTCCCATCGGCGACGGCGGTGCTGGAGCGGGTCACGCCGATCTACGAGGAGCACCCCGGCTGGCGACAGAGCACCTCCGACGCGCGCCGCTTCAGCGACTTGCCGAAGGAGGCGCAGACCTACGTGGAGCGCATCG
>JACZTE010000146.1 GCA_022573935.1 Chloroflexota bacterium | reverse complement strand
TCAACTTCTGGGACTTCTTCGATCCAAACCGCGACCGCGCTGTCGGCCTCCTCGACTTCCTGGCCGTGCTCCGGCACTTCGGCACCGTCGGCGACCCGTTGACGCTCGATCCGGACGGGCCAGAGCCGCCGGCAGGGGAATACTGGGCACTAGCCGACCGCGGCGGGCAAGCGCCAGGCGGGGACCCGTGGGACGAATTGCCAGCGGACGGGTCGATCGGCTTGTCTGATTTTCTCTCCGTACTGCGCCAGTTCGGCCATACCTGCGTCGCCCCGCCGTAAGCCGCTCGCCGTCGGGACGCCCGCTGGTTTGACGGCCTGACCACACCGCCGTACAATAGATAAGGAAGGTAGGCAAGCGAGCCCATAGCGGCTCGCTCTTCACGCTCTATGGATAACGGACTCTATCACAAGACGACCTTGGCCAACGGCCTGCGCGTCATCACCGCCCCGATGCCACACACCAGATCGGTCGCGGTGAGCATCTACGTCGGGGCCGGCTCGCGCTACGAGACGGATCAGGAAGCTGGCCTCTCCCACTTCGTCGAGCACCTCTGCTTCAAGGGCACGGAGCACCGCCCCACCTCGCGGGAGATCTCGGAGGCCATCGATGGCGCCGGCGGCATGATTAACGCCGGCACGGACCGAGAGCTGACGGTCTACTACTGCAAAGTAGCGCAGCCCCACTTCGCGCTCGCGATCGACGTGCTGGCCGACCTGGTGCGGCGGCCGCTCTTCGAGCCGAGCGAGCTGGAGCTGGAACGCCGCGTCGTCCTTGAGGAGCTGGCGATGGTAGCCGACTCGCCCGGCCAGCAGGTCGATCTGCTGCTGGACGAGACGCTCTGGCCCGACCAGCCTCTGGGCCGCGATGTGGCCGGCAGCGAAGACAGCGTGCGCGGCCTCAGCCGGGAGATGGTCGTCGAGTATCTCCACCGGCAGTACGTGCCGAACAACGTCGTCGTCAGCGTGGCCGGCGCAGTTAGCCACGAGCAGTCGATGGAAGTCATCTCCGACGCGCTGGGCGACTGGTCGCGTGGCGAGCCCGGTAGCTGGTTCCCCGCGGTGAACGGCCAGCAAGCGCCCCAGACGGGGCTGAAGTACAAGAAGACGGAGCAGGCTCACCTCTCGCTGGCGGTACGCGGACTGCCGCTCAAGCACCCTGACCGCTACGCCCTGAGCATGCTCAGCGTCATCCTGGGCGAGGGGATGAGCAGCCGCCTCGTGCAGGAGCTGCGGGAGCGTCGCGGCCTCTGCTACGACGTGCATAGCTATGCCGCTTCCTTCCAGGACACTGGCGTCTTCGGCGTCTACGCCGCCGTCGACCCGGCCCGCGCCCAGGAGACGCTAAGCGCCCTGCTGGCCGAGCTCACGAAGATCCGCGACGACGGCGTACAGACAGAGGAGCTGGCGCGGGCGAAGGAGTTCGCCAAGGGGCGTCTGCTGCTGCGCATGGAGGACACCCGCGCCGTCTCCGACTGGCTCGGCGCGCAGGAGCTGCTCACCGGCCACGTCCGCACCGCCGATGACGTCGTCGATCTCATCGACGCAGTGACCGAGGAGGATCTGCTGCGGGTGGCCCGCAAGCTGCTCGTCTCCGGCCAGCTAAACCTGGCCGTGGTCGGCCCCTACCGCAGCGACCGCCGGTTCGCCTCCATCCTCAAGCTCTAGCCGGCGCGCCTCGCGGTTGCCAGCGCGCCCCGCGGTTGATTGACTATACTGCTAGGTGCCGTAGTATCAAGGCACTGTCTTTCTGCATTGTCAGTCCATATGAAGGGGGCTCGCTATGAGCGCCATCGACGCAGCGAAACTCGTGCTGGCGGAACCGGAGCGTCTGGCCGGCCAGGGACTCGACGCCAACCAAGAGGAGTCCGGCCATCGCGCGATCCATCTGCTCCTCACCCACCCCGTCGTCGGCCCGCAGACAGACCTCGTCGTCACGTACCGCGACGGCGCGTACGAGGTGTGGGCGCAGCGGGGCATGGTGCGCTTTCAGCGCTCGTTCGCGCCGGACGGCGGCCACCAGTACCAGGTCATCGAGACCGTTGGCCAGAACCCGATCGAGAACCAGAGTCCGCAGGCTCTCGCGACCATCGACGAGGAGCTGGAGGCCGCCCGGCTGTCTGGTAACCCCACCGACGACCCGAACCACACCTACATCGAGCCGGAGCAGCTCAGCTACCCTCTGGCCTACGAACGGATCGCCCAGCTCTTCGATAGCCCAAACGCCCCCGACCTGATGATCAACCCGAAGTGCTACGCCTCCGGCAAGCAGGCCGGACAGCACGGCTCGCTCGATATCGTCCAGTCGCGAGCGCCGCTGATCTTCTCCGGCCCCGGCGTGCAGCCCGGCGTCGGCGAAAGCCTCGCCCGCCAAGTCGACATCGCCCCCACCGTTGCGCGGCTGATGGGCTTTCCTCATACCGAAGGGCAGGACGCCACCGGCCGCGCTTCCGCCGACGTCTACCTGCGTCGCCAGGACGGCAGCCCGCTGGAGGAGATGCTCGATCTGGATGCCGACGGCGAGCTGCGCACGAAGCCGGAGCGCGTCTACCTGTTCAACCTGGACGGCCAGAGCGCCACGGAGCTCTACTGGCGCCTGGAGCACGACCCTGACGCCGTACCCAACATGCGACGCCTCGCACAGGCGGGACACCGCTTCCGCTACGGCAGCATCGTCAACCTACCCAGCATCACCTGGCCCAGCCACAACACCATCGGCACGGGCTGCTGGGGCGGCCACCACGATCTCGTCAACAACAACTACTACCTGCGCGAGACGCGACAGCTAGTCAGCCCCTACGGCAAGCAGTTCGAGACGGCGGAGTTCCTCGGCGACCAAGTCGAGACGCTGCACGAGGCGTTCCACCGCGTGTTCGGCCCCTGGCAAGGCAGCTCGGGCGCCTTCACCGCCGCCATCCACGAACCGTGCGGCCGCGGCGCCGACCACGCCGTACTGGAGCGCCGCACCGTCGGCGACCGCGACAGGCTGCGCGCGTTCACCAAGGAGTCGGCGCCGGACGTCAGCCCTCGCTGGAAGGCGGACGACAACCAACGGATGCGCGACGCGGCGTTTATCGACAGCCGCGGCATCGCCCAGGCTCTGGAGCTCTTCACGGACGACTCGCACCCGCCGCCCATCTTTACCTACCACAACTTCCTCCTGACGGACGGCGCGGGCCACGACTACGGCCCCCACCACCAGGGCCAGCGGGACTCGACAGCGGAGACCGACCGGCGCATCGGCCGGCTGCTCGCCATGCTAGACGAGCGAGGGCTCTTCGACTCCACGCTCTTCATCATCACCGCCGACCACGGCATGTCCCCCACTCGCACCGAGCTAGCGGCGAACCAGGGCCAGCTATTGTTGGAGGAAGGGATGAAGGCGATCCTGCCCGAGAGCTGGGTCTATCTGCTGGACCTGGCGGTCGAGATCGAGCACGACCGCGACAGCCGCACTGCCACCGTCACCGTCCTCGCCAACGATGCCGACGCTTCGGGCGCGCGTCCGCCGGTCGCCGGAGCCGAGGTGACCGTAGGCGACGCCGACGGCCCACCTCTCGCCAGCGCTCTCACCGGCGACGACGGCGTGGCCCGGCTGCCGCTGGCGGCGGACCTCCCGCCCGCCGACGTCGTCATCACCGTCCGCCACGACGACTACAACGCCCGCCACCTGCGCCTGGACGGCTCGAGCATCGCGCTGGACCTGCGGGAGCTCCTCTACGGCGGGCCGCAGGCGAACGACGCATGAACAGGCGCTTCCTTCTCCTCGCTATCCCGCTGCTCGCGCTAACGGCAGCCGTCGCCGCAGCGTGCGGAGGTGGGAACGATTCGCCCAACCCGACGGGGAACGGCGCGACGGGGACGGCTGGGCCATTCGAAGCGGCACGGGACGCCCTTGTTGAGGATCTCACCAACTATCGTGTCACAATCGGCGACGTCCCGCCTGACGTGGGCGCCCGCCTACTGACCGATTGTGAACAGCTAGAGACGTTCGCAGATAGCAACCGCGTCGAGGACATCTGCGAGGCTATCCAACAGGCGATGGCCAACGCCGACCCCGGCCTGATCGACCGCGTCCTAACAGAGCTTGCGGAGCTCACGCCCGACTAACCGCCATCTGTCAAGCAGAGAGGCGCAGCGGTAGTGGGTCAGTCTGCAACTCTTGCATACCGTAGTCGAGCCTTTCCAGGCTCGGCGACGGCGAGGCTAGAAAGCCTCGCCTACGGAGAAGCACGCTGCGCATTCAAGTTGACCCACTACCGGCGCAGCGAAAGGTCTCAGCCGCTACTCGT
>JACZTE010000145.1 GCA_022573935.1 Chloroflexota bacterium | reverse complement strand
GCCGGCGGCCGGAGCAGGTGGAGGAATTCAGAGGCCTGCTGCTTGGAGAGCTCGGCTGGCAGGCCGCCGTACGCGCCGCGGCAGCGCTCCTCCACGCCCGCCTCGCCCAGCGCCCGCTTGCTGCGCGCGATGGCATAGATCGCCTTCACTTGCGCCGACGTAGCCGCGACGGCTTGCCCATCGCGCACGACCTTCATGTCGCGCGATACCGGCGCGTCGACAACGCGGGTCTGCGACGCCACCCGGCCGTTCGTGCGCGGCGAGGACCGCCGCCCCGTCGAGGCATCGGCGCCCTCCCGCCGCTCCGCCGAGAAGTCGAAGTCCTCGCAGAACTGCGTGCCGAAGCCCAGCGCCGCCAGCGCCCGGCCCAGCGCCTTCGTCTCCGCCTTCTCGATGAAGTCCCCGAAGTCGTCGGCGGTCTCGCTGCCCCAGCCGCTCGCCTCGCCCCGCCCCGGCACTGCGACCCGGGCGCGAAAGAGCGCGAGCCCATCCTCGTGCTTCACCAGCTCCGTCTCGATGACAGCGTCGGGGTGCTCGGTGCGGAGCCAGAGCAGCCGCCACTTCACCTCCAGGTAGTCTCTGCCGTTCAGATCCGTCAGGTACTTGCTTGCGTCGAAGCCCTTGGCTGTCATCGGCTCACCTCCATCGAAAAGAAACCCGATACGAACGCTGCGGATGATAGAATACATGTTCTATATTAGGCTGTCAAGCCCCTGCTAACGGTCATGCAAACATCGCATGAGCGCAGCCGGTGATCTGATCTGCTGGCTCGATTCGCCAAAATGTGGAAAAGTTTTTGAAAACTTTTACGGCTCCGCCTTGCAACCATCTAGACAAGCAGCCATCGGCTGCCTACAATGAGGTTCGTCCTTCCCCAGGCCCCGCGTAAGACGCCCAATGAAGAGGTGAGCAGCGTTATGGATAACCGCATCAGCCACTTCCTGCACTTCATGTCTGTTGAGAAAGGAGCCTCCAGGAACACCATCGACGCCTACCGCAACGACTTGGTCCAGTTCAACACCGTCCTCTCCAGCTTTAACGGTCATACCAACGGCAACTCCAGGGACTGGCGCCGTATCGACCAGGACAACATCGTCGCCTACGTGCTCGAGCTGAAGAACAGGCGCTACGCGGAGGCCACGGTCGCCCGCAAGGTAGCCGCCATCAAATCGTTCTTCCAGTTCCTCCACGCGGAGGGCGCCATCCCTCAAAACCCGACCGAGAGCCTCCGGTCGCCGCGCGTCGGCAAATCGCTGCCCAAGCCGCTGACGGTTCAGGAGGTGGACGAGCTGCTGGAGCAGCCGGCAAAGCGGAAGACGCCGGAGGCGCTACGAGACCAGGCGATGTTGGAGCTCCTCTACGCCACCGGCCTGCGCGTCACGGAGCTCGTCTCGCTAGATCTCGACAGCATCTCGCTCAGCGCGCGCAACCGCTACGTTCGCTGCTTTGGGAAGGGCGCTAAGGAGCGCACCGTCCCCATCCACGAGCAGGCCATCAACGCGCTGGTGACGTATCTCAACGACGGCCGCGCGCGGCTGGTAAAGAACAAGAAGGAGCGCGCGCTCTTCCTTAACCGCCGGGGCGAGCGGCTGACGCGGCAGGGCTTCTGGCTCATCCTCAAGCAGTACGCCAAGCAGGCGCGCATCGAGGCGCTGGTCACCCCCCACACCTTGCGACACAGCTTTGCGACCCATATGCTGAGGGGCGGCGCGCCCCTGCGCAGCGTGCAAGAGCTCCTTGGCCATGCCAACATCTCTACCACTCAGGCCTACACCAAGATTACCGACGAGCACGCGCGCCACGTGTACGATCGAGCCCACCCTCGCGCCCAGTAGTCTGCGTATCGAACAGCGCACCACGCGACACCGCCCCGGCTTACTCGGGGCGGTTCTCGCTATGCTGGGCATCGCCCTCCTCGCGGCCGCCTGCGGCGGCCAAGGCCAGCCCTCTCGCCCAACGGCCACGCCTGCCACAGCGACAGCCACACCTGACGCGCCCGCAGCCACGCCGACAACGCCCCTCGCCAGTGGCGACGAGCCGCCCGCGCGCGACCTGGTCGACCTGGCGCGACGGCTGCGGGGCCAGAGCGACCCGCCGCGCCGCGTCGACCTGCCACCGCCGTCCCTCGGCGATAGCGTCTCGTTCGACCTGATCGTCCTGCCGCAATCGCGGGAGGATCGCCCCGGACGGAGGGTCACATCCGCCACCCTCCGCACCATCTCAGCGAACGCCTACTTCTTCTTCGAGGACGACGCCGATGTGAACGACGGCGAGATCGAGGATGCCGCACGCGCCTTCGAAGAAGAGATCTGGCCCAAGGTCACCGACGCCTTCGGCCCGCCTCCCAGCCCCGGCGTCGATGGCGACCCGCGCATCTACATCCTCCACGCCGACCTCGGCGCCGGCCTCGGCGGCTACGTCTCCGGCGAGGACTTCTATCCCACAGAGGTGGTCCCCCACAGCAACGGCCGAGAGATCCTCTATATGAACCTGAGCGTGCGTTTAGGCTCGGCCGGCTATGCGAACGTGCTCGCGCACGAGCTTCAGCACCTCATCCACGACCGCAACGACTCCGACGAGGAGGCCTGGGTGAATGAAGGACTCTCGGAGTTCGCCGCGACGCTCGTGCGGGGAAGCGGCGGTTCCGTTGCCGCATTCCTAGACCGGCCCGATACTCAGCTCAACACCTGGGAGCATGGCCCCGCCGGCGGCGCCCACTACGATGCCAGCGACCTCTTCTTCACCTACCTGCTGGAGCAGAGCGCGGGCGATTCCCGCCAGCTGGCGGCGGAACCCGGCAACGGCATCGCGGGCGTGCGCGCCTTCCTCCAGGCCAACGGCTACCCTGGTAGCTTCGCCGAGCTGGTCGCTGACTGGACCGTCGCCAACCTCCTCGACCAACCCGAGGGGCCGTACGGCTATCGCGACCGCGAGCTAGACACCCCTGCCAAGCTGTCCGTCCAGCCAGGAGAGGACGAGGGCGAGGTGAGCCAGTTCGCCGCCGACTACCTGGAGCTGCACGCAAGCGACTTCGCGGGCGAGGCCGTCTTCCGCTTCGATGGCGAGACGGAGACCCCCATCATCGCCGCCCAGGACAGCGCGAACGGCGCCTTCTGGTGGTCCAACCGCGGCGACAACATCGACACCACCCTCACCCGCGAGCTGGACCTGACCGGCGTCGAGCAGGCCACCCTCACCTTCCGCAGTTGGCACAGCATCGAACGCTGGTTCGACTATAGCTACGTCGTCGTCTCGAGCGACGGTGGCCGCACCTGGACAGCGCTCCCCGGCCGGCAGACCACGACGGACGACCCGATGGAGGTGAGCTACGGCCCCGGCTACACCGGCCGCAGCGGCGGCGGCACGACGGCCCGCTGGGTGGAGGAAGAGATCGACCTCTCCGCCTACGCCGGCGCGCGCATCCTCCTGCGCTTCGAGTACATGACCGACGACAGCCTGAACGGGCCCGGCTGGGCGATCGACGACATCGCCGTGCCTGAGATCGGCTTCTTCGACGACGCGGAGGCGGGCGAAGGCGGCTGGCAGCGGGAAGGCTTCCTCCGCCTCAGCGAGCCGCTACGCCAGCGCTTCGAGCTGCGCCTGGTGACGTTTGGGGCGACAACGGAGGTGTCGGAGATCCCGCTGGACGGGCAGAACCAGGCCGAGGTCGCCCTGCCCGGCCTGGGCACGGAGTACCAGCATGCCGTCATCGTCGTCGTCGGCGTCACGGAGGGGACGACAGAGCCCGCCCGCTACCGCTACGAAGCGACCGCACGCGAGTGAAGCCAGGCATTGACATGCGTGGCAGCAAGGAGTACGGTAGCGTCGCTGGCCAAGACCAACCTCTACGGCTCGCTACTACTCAAAAGAAGGATCAATGGTCGCGCGGGGGGCCGCCGAAAAGCGAAAGGAGACGACATGGCTAACGAGAACGGTGTGAAGTGGGAGATGGAGGCCGACTACCTGCAGGCCTGCAGTTGCGACTACGGCTGCCCCTGCGAGTTCGAGGCGCCGCCGACACAGGGGTTCTGCGAGGCGCTAGGCGCCTGGCGCATCAACCGTGGACACTACGGGGATGTCTCGCTAGACGGGCTCGCCCTGGCGTTCGCGGCTCGCTGGCCGGAGGCGTTGCACCTCGGAAACGGCACCATGATCGCCTTCATCGATGAGAAGGCCGACGAGAAGCAACGAGATGCCTTGGTTCAGATCGCTAGCGGTCAGGCGGGAGGCAATCCCTTCGAAATTATAGCGTCGATACTATCGAAGGTAGACGTACAGTTCTCCTCGATCGA
>JACZTE010000144.1 GCA_022573935.1 Chloroflexota bacterium | reverse complement strand
GCGCTAGTCTGCGGCCCTCGATGAGCCGGTCGCGGCCGGCGGAGCGCCAGACGCTGCCGTCCGCGGACGCCGACGGTGGAGCGGGCGGACGCCGCTTCTTCAGGTGCGCCAGCACCGCCGCCACCAGCAGCGCTGTACGCTCGTCCGGGTGGCCGTCGGGCGTCTCCATCGTGAACTCTTGCTCCAGGAAGTCAGTGTAGAACTCGCCGGCCGAGAATCGAGGGTCGGTCAGGAGCTGGAGGTGGAACGGGATGTTGCTCTGGATGCCGACGATGACGTACTCCCGCAGCGCCCGCAGCATGCGCCGGACGGCCGTCTCGCGGTCCGGGCCCCAGCAGATCAGCTTGGCCAGCATCGGGTCGTAGTGGTAGGGGATCTCCACGCCGCTGAAGAGCGAGCTATCGACGCGAACGCCGGGGCCGGAGGGCTCCTCCACCCAGTCGACCAGCCCCAGCGACGGCATGAAGTTGTTGTACGGATCCTCTGCGGAGATACGGCACTCGATGGCGTGGCCGTTGGGGCGGATGTCCTCTTGCCGATAGGGCAGCGGCTCGCCGGCGGCGATCCGGATCTGGTCGGCCACCAGGTCGAGGCCGGTGACGAGCTCGGTCACCGGGTGCTCCACCTGGAGCCGGGCGTTCACCTCGAGGAAGTAGAAGTGGCCGTCTCGGTCGAGCAGGAACTCGACGGTACCCGCGTTCTCGTAACGGGCCGCCTTCGCCGCGGCGACGGCCGCTGCCAGCAGCCGCTCCCGCAGCTCGTCGTCGACGGCGATAGACGGCGACTCTTCGACTAGCTTCTGATGCCGGCGCTGGATCGAGCACTCGCGCTCGCCCAGGGCGACGACGTTGCCGTGGCTGTCCGCCATCACCTGCACCTCGATGTGACGCACGGGCGAGAGGTACTTCTCGACGTACACGCCGCCGTGGCCGAAGGCGGAGGCGGCCTCGCTGGACGCCACGCTCATCGCCGATTCCAGCTCCGAGGCGTCGGAGACGAGGCGGATGCCTTTGCCGCCGCCGCCCGCCGTCGCCTTGATCATCACCGGGTAGCCGATCTCCTCGGCTATGCGAACGGCCTCCTCGGGCTCCACCTCGCCGTCGGCGCCGGGGACGACGGGGACGCCCGCTTCGCGCATGCATTTCCGCGCGCTCACCTTGTCGCCCAGCAATCGCATGGCGTCGGGCGGTGGGCCGATGAACGTCTTGCGCGCCTTGCCGCATGCCTCGGCGAAGTCGCCGTTCTCGGCGAGGAAGCCGTAGCCGGGGTGGATGGCGTCTGCCTTGCTCTCGCGGGCGGCCTGCAGCACCTGGCGGATGTTCAGGTAGCTCTCCAGCGGCGGGCCGGAGCCCAGCAGGTACGCCTCGTCGGCATAGCGGACGTGCAGCGCGTTGCGATCCACGTCCGAGTATACGGCGACGGTTGCGATGCCCAGGTCGCGGCAGGAACGCATCACCCGCAAGGCGATCTCGCCTCGATTAGCTATGAGGATCTTCTTAAACATGGCGCCTCTCTCGCGTGAAGGAAGGTAACACGGAGAGCGCGAGAGCGGCAAGCAACTTCTAGCTAGAGGGGCGGTCCGGCGGTGGCCGCAGGCCCAGCACCTGCGACACTGGAAGCACGAAGAGGATCCCTTTTTCTGGCTCGGACAGGTCGCCTAGCACCTCTACCGTCGCTTTGGTCAGCAGGTCGACGACTTCGTCGGGGACAACCGAGAAGATGGTCGTGCGCGGCATCTCTTCGGCCTGAAGGACATCCCGCAGGCTGGGCATCAGAGGCAGCTCGCGACGGGCATGTTCCTTCGGCTCGCGGCTCCCCAGGCCTTCCAAGATAGTGATGGCTGGGGCGCCAGCGCTGCGCCAGGCGGAAAGCACCTCGGTGAAATGCGATAAGTCGTGCATGACCAGGACTACCATGCTAGGCATGCTGTACCTCCTTTTCTCCGGCGAAGACGATCCTCAACATGATTGGTGTAAGTAGGGTGGTTATGAGAATCATGAGAACCATGACGGAAAAGAGGTTGGTGTCCACGAGCCCTTGAGTCAGACCGATGCTGGCGACGATCAGCCCCACCTCTCCTCGCGAAACCATGCCGGTGCCAATCTGCGCCGAACTGCGCACGCTCTCGCCTGCTAGGAGGGCGCCTAATCCGGCGCCGGCGATCTTCGAGACGACGGCGACGAGCGAGATGGCGCCGAGGAGGGCGATGTCCGATGCCGTGAAGCCGGTGGCGTCCGCGGAGAGGCCAACCCCGACGAAGAAGATCGGCACAAAAAAGCCGTATGCGATGGTACGCATCTTCTCGTCGATCAACCGGTGTACCTCTGTCCGTCTCAGGAATATGCCGGCGAGGAAGGCGCCGGTGATGAGGGCGACCTCGCCCACGTACTCGGCAAACCAGGCGGACACGAGCGTGATGACAATGGCTGTCACGATAACGCCCTCGCTGATGGCCGCGTTGGTTGACCAGCGCGCCAGCGGCGCCAGCACGAAACGGCCCACTACCAAGGCGACCCCAAGGAAGAGCAGTACCCGGCCGATGATGGCCGCGATTTCGAGGGCGCCTGCACCCTCACCCGTACCCTGGTCAACGTTGAAGGCGATGAAGAACGAGAGGAAGAGGATTACCAGGACATCGTCGATGACCGCCGCCGCCAGAATCGACACCCCTTGCCGGCTCTGCAGCACCCCCAGCTCCATGAGGGTGCGAGCCGAGATGCTCACGCTGGTGGCGGAAAGGATGATCCCGATGAACATGGCTTCCCGCACCGAGAAGCCGAACGGCAGGCTGACCAGTGCCCCCGTCACCAGCGGGAAGATCACGCCGAGGGTTCCGGCTAAGATCGCCACCCTCCGCACCTTGTTCACCTCTTTCAGGTCTGTCTCCAGACCAGCCAGGAACATCAGGAAGATGACGCCCAGCTCGGCCATCAGGAACACAGTCTCCTTCAGGTTGTCCTCTGCGAAGTAGTCCAGACCGAGCAGGTCCAGCACTGACGGGCCTAGAAGAACGCCCGCCGACAGCTCGCCTAGCACGGCTGGCTGGCCAAAGCGGGTCGCGATCAGTCCAGCAGCCTTTGCGGCGACTAGGATGATGGCGAGAGCGGCTAAGAGCTCAAGGACAGGCAGTTCTTTTGCGGCGGCTAGGACGATGGCGCGATCGGCTAGGAGCTCAAGGCCAGGCAGTTTTTCCATGTGCAGGTTTCCTATCTACTGTTGTTGCCCATAATCGGGTAGAACGCGGTGTGGGTCAATCACGCACGGCAATATGATGGGCTACCTCTGGCTTCGCTATCTGCTGTAAGGAGTCCAGGACAGAGCTGAAGCTCTGTCCCTACGCACTCTTCCGAAGCACTCGCTCTACCATTGCCACCCTGAGCGACAGCGAAGGGTCTCGTTCGCCGCTACTCTTAGCACTTCGTTGTTACCTCGTCCTTGAGGCGGTCGATCACCTGGAAGAGGGGAAGGGCGCCCAGGTTGGCGCCATCGCGCTGGCGTACGGCGACGGCCTTCGCCTCCTGCTGCTGCGGAGACTGCGAGGCCGGACTCCGCCGCATCGCGTCGATGGCTTCCACCGCTCGCGAGTGACCCGGTCCGAAGGTGACGCAGACCACTTCATCAGCGGCCAACTCTTGCAGCATTTCTCGTCGTTTCGTTGCCCTTGATGACGTCTTGCGTCGTGGCATGATCAATCCCTCCATCTCCAAAGATTCGGCTGTCGCGGTCCACATGCGATGAGACACCCCTCTGCGTCTCCCTCGCAGGGCCTTGCCTACGGAATCCGGCCAACCTGGACGACAGATTGCTCGTCCAGGGTGGACGAATCCCTGTGGTTCCCCGCTTTCGTCGTTCAGGTATCGCAAGGCGCGTGCCACGGTCGCCGGAACCCAACAGATCGCCATAACTACTTGTATTTCACGCGGTTACGTTTCTGTGCGTGAAGCGACTGCACAGGCGCCACATGGACACACGCTGCCCATAGTGGCCATGCAATGGCCATATAGGCCACTGTTGAACCAGGCTTCGGTTCACGTGTCGAGTTCAATAGACGTGGTCGTGCGAATCCCGTAGTGGGCTATTCTCTTGCGACGTGTGGTGCGGCTGATGCCGAGCATCTTCGCCGCCGGGGCGAGTTGGCCTCGGGTGCGCTCCAGGCACACGCGGATGATTTCGCGTTCGACCATGGCGGTGGCGGCCTCGTGCAGCTTGCCCACCAAGGCCGGCTGCACGGCAAGCTGCTCCGCGACCGATCGCGCTTCATTCGCGGGTGAGCCCGTGGGCAGACGCTCCGTTACGGACACGTCGCCTGAT
>JACZTE010000143.1 GCA_022573935.1 Chloroflexota bacterium | reverse complement strand
GTCGAACATCGCCCAGAGCATAGGAAAGAGCGCCAGCATGCCCGGCGTGAGGAACTCGATGTACTGCTGGTCGCCCTCTAGCTCGACGAACACGCCCAGGCCCAGACCCAGCGCGGTCAGGACGATGAGCGGCCCAAAGATGGATGGCACCAGCTCCACGAACCAGAGCCGGAACACCACATCGCGGTTGCGCTGCCACACACGGTAGCTGCGGTAGGAGACGCCCAGCACGCTCATTCCAGGATCCCCCGGCCCGTGATCTGGAGGAACACATCCTCCAGCGTCGCCTCCCGCAGGCGTGTGCCTTCGCCGAAGCCGGCTAGAGCATCCAGGATCGGCTGCCACGCCTGGCCCTGCCTGAAGACGTAGAGCACGCCCTCCACCTCCTCTATCCGCAGGCCGTCGTGCCGCTGCAGCAGGTCGAACGCCTCCGCTCGCCGGCCGTCGTCGAGGTGCACCTCCAGCACTTGCCGGCCGACGTGCCGTTCGATCAGCTCGTTCGGCGCGCCCTCAGCCAAAATACGGCCCAGGTGCATCACCACCAGGCGGTCGCAGAGGTGGGTGGCCTCCTCCATGTAGTGGCTGGTGAGGAGCATCGTGATCCCCTGACTCTGGAGGTAGCGGAGCTTCTGCCAGACCATGTGGCGCGCCTGCGGGTCGAGCCCGGTAGTCGGCTCGTCCAGCACCAGGATCTTCGGCTCGTTGATGAGCGCGCGGGCGACGGTGAGGCGGCGCTTCATGCCGCCGGAGAGGTTGTCGACAACCTCTGCTCGCCGGTCTAGGAGCTGGAAGAGCTCCAAGACCTCGGCGGCTCGCCGACGCGCTTCGGGCGCGGGGATGTCGAAGTAACGGGCGTAGACGGCGAGGTTCTGCCAGACGGTGAGGTCCGGGTCCAGGCTCTCCTCCTGCGGCACGATGCCTAGGATCGCCTTGATCCGACGCCCCTCCGTCCTCACGTCCATGCCGGCCACGTGTAGCTCGCCCGCTGTGAGCGGCGAGACGCAGGTGATCATGCGGATCGTGCTGGTCTTGCCGGCGCCGTTGGGGCCGATGAGGCCGAAGCACTCTCCTTCGGCCACCGAAAAGTCGATGCCGTCGACAGCGACGAGTTCGCCGAAGCGCTTCACCAGACCGCGTGCTCGGATGCTCTCAGCCATGGAGTTTGACTCTAGCAAATCGAACGGGCGCTCCGCCCGTTTTCCGATAACGGTGGCGCGCCCGAGGCGTTGGCGATGTCGCGCTGGAGGCTACTCCTCGTCCTCCTCCTCCGCGGCGGCCTCCTCGGCAGCGGCGGCATCGGTGAGGCGGACGTGGCCTTCCTGTCCTTCGGTCTCGGCCTCCCAGCCCTCCTTGCTCTCCTCCTCGCCGGTCGCGACGGTCTCCGGAGCCGTTTCGTGACGGACGAGCCGCTCCTTGGTGTAGGGCCGAACGCTATCTGGCCCGGCGGTGGTGGGGAAGGAGAGCCTGCCGGCCTGGCTGGGGTCTTGGTACGTCTCCTTGATGATGATCTGACACTCGTCTCCGCTCAGCCTGGTGATCGCGGCGGCGTACTTGTTGCCGCCTTCCATCAGCTTGATGAGGCGGAGCCCAAGCTTGGGCTCCGCCTCGCCGATGCGATCTCCATTGGGCGTTTCGATGGCGAGAGTCGTGCCCTGAGGCCGCAGCTCGAGCGCGTCGCCGGCGTTCGATCTGGGCAGCATCTCCGCCACCGGGTTGGCGAGGGTGGTAACCACGCTCTTCCCCATCTCCTCAATGAAGAGCGCCGGGTCGACCTGGCTGGTCTGCGCCTGTACGTCTCCCGACTTGGCGAGGACGTTGAGCCGTTCCAAGTTCTTCTTGGCGATCCGGTTGGTGGCGTCCAGCGCCAGCGCCTTCTTATAGGCCTTCTTCGCGTCGCGGTAGCGGTTCAGCTCCATCAGGGCCTTGCCCAGGCGATTGTATGAGTCGACATCGTTGGGGAAGATCTTAATGATGGCGCGGTTCGCTCGCACGGCCTCATCCCATCGGCTTGCTCTGGCGAACTCGATCGCTGTCTCCGACTGCTGCCGGGTGGACTGCGTAGGATTTTCCCGCTGATACATCACTCTGCCCCTGCCACGCGATCGTTCATCGACTGCGGATTGTAGCGCTGGTCGCCGTATTGTGCAAGGGGTGCCGTTGGCGGTAGCTGTAGTACTCGACAGAACGAGTAGCGTACACCCGGTGTTGACTCGCTCCGGCGGCACGATTAGACTAACATTCGCCGCTAAAAACGGGCTCGCTAGAGCCTGGGCGGCAAGCACCAGAAGAGCTAGGGGATAGAGAGGAAGATCATCATGGACGTGAAGACGCTGCTTCGTGAGCAGTTCAAGGCAGCCCACAACTTACTGGAGAGCACGATGCAGGATGTGACTGAAGAGCAGGCGCACTGGACGCCTCCCGGCAAGGCGATACCTGTGGGCGCGACCTATGCGCACGCGGTCATGTCGGAAGACGCCATGCTTAACGGAATGGTGAAAGGGGGAGCGCCGCTGTTCGCCACAACGTTCGCGGGCAAGACGGGCCTGGGCGAAAATCCGCCGCCGCCGAACCAGCCTTGGGAGGCGTGGTCACGTTCTGTCAAGATCGATCTCGGCGCGCTGCGAGCGTACGCGAAGGCGGTCTACGCAGCTACGGATGAGTACATAGGATCGGCCACTGACGACGAGCTGGCCCGCGAACTGGACCTCTCAGGGTTCGGCATGGGAAGCAGCCCGTCGCCGTATTCGCCGGTACGCTCATGGTGTCTCACCTCAACAACCACTGTGGCGAAGTCTCTTCGATGAAGGGCATCCAGGGCGCGAAGGGGTATCCTTTCTAGACGCGTACTCCGCCGTCGTTACCGTAGTAGAAGCGCATACCGCCGCGACGGTATGCGCTTCTTGCTCTAACAAGCCTATACTGAAGAGGCCATGAGCTGGCTCGAGATCCTAAAGCAGATCGATGACTATCGCTGGGAGCTGCCCCAGGACTACAAGCCCGGCATGCGCGTGCCCGCGCTGATCTTCGCCGATCGGGCGATGCTCGAGCAGATGGGCGACGACCAGGCGATCGAGCAGGCGGCGAACGTCGCCACGCTGCCGGGCATCGTCGGCCGCTCGCTGGCGATGCCCGACATCCACTGGGGCTACGGCTTCCCCATCGGCGGCGTGGCTGCCATGCGCGTGGAGGACGGCGTCGTCTCCCCCGGCGGCGTCGGCTTCGATATCAACTGCGGCACTCGCGTGATCACGACGACGCTGCAAGAGGAAGAGGTGCGGCCGATCTTGAGGGAGCTGGTGAACCAGCTCTACCGCGACGCCCCGCCCGGCCTGGGCGGCCACGGCTTCCTGCGGCTGAACCGTCGGGAGCTGGACGAGCTGATGGTGCAGGGCGCGGGCTGGATGGTGAAGCGCGGCTACGGCGAGCCGGACGACCTGGACGCTACGGAGTCGCGGGGCTGCCTGGAGGGCGCCGACCCCGGCGCAGTGAGCGAGCGGGCGCGCCAGCGGGGCCTGGCCCAGCTAGGCACGCTCGGCTCCGGCAACCACTTCCTGGAGGTGCAGGTGGTGGAGCAGATCTTCGACGAGACGGCGGCGCGGGCCTTTCGGCTGGACGGGCCGGGCCAGGTGGTGATCTTCTTCCACTGCGGCTCGCGAGGCTTCGGGCATCAGGTGTGCCAGGACTATCTGCGGGTGATGGAGAAGGCCGCTGCGACCTACCAGATCGAGCTGCCGGACAAGCAGCTCGCCTGCGCGCCCATCCGCTCGCCGGAGGGCAAAGCGTACCTGGGGGCGATGGCCGCCGCCGCCAACTACGCCTGGGCGAATCGCCAGGGCATTACCCACCAGATCCGGCGGGCGATCATGAAGGTCACCGGCCGCAGCCACGAGGAGCTGGGCCTCCACCTGCTGTACGACGTGGCGCACAACATTGCTAAGATCGAGACGCATCGCCAGAACGGCAAGGAGGTGACGGTGTGCGTCCATCGCAAGGGGGCGACGCGCGCCTTCCCAGCCGGCCACCCGGAGGTAGCCGAGCGCTATCAACAGGTGGGCCACCCGGTGCTGATACCGGGCGATATGGGGCGCTACTCCTACCTGGCCGTTGGGACGGAGCGGGCGATGGAGGAGACGTGGGGGTCCTGCTGCCACGGCGCGGGCCGCGTGCGCAGCCGAGGCTCCGCCAAGCGGCTGCTGGCCGGCGTGGACATCGCCGAGCGGCTGGCCAAGCAGGGGATCGTCGTGCGAGCGCAGAACCCGCGCGCCCTGGCGGAAGAGGCGTCGGAGGCGTATAAAGACGTGGCACAGGTCGTC
>JACZTE010000142.1 GCA_022573935.1 Chloroflexota bacterium | reverse complement strand
GCGATGAACGGGAGATTGCGAAACTTCTGTCGGAAGTCGAGCCCGTACCCCACCACAAACTCGTCCGGCACCTCGAACCCCACATACTCGATCGGCACGTCCACCAGCCGGCGCACTCGCTTATCGAGGAGCGTGCACACCTTCAGCGAGGCCGGCCGCCGGACCTGGAGCTCTTGCAACAGGGTATTCAGGGTCATGCCGGTATCGACGATGTCCTCCACCAAGATAACATCGCGGCCGGCCAGTGGCTCGTCCAGATCCTTCAGAATCCGCACCGCGCCGCCCCGTTCGCCCTCAAACGACGAGATCGCCATGAAGTCGATTTCGAGGGGGAGCGAGATGTGCCGTATCAGATCGGCCATGAAGCAGGTGACGCCGCGGAGCACGCCGACGAGCAGCGGCTCCTTGCCGCGATACTCCCGCGAGATCTGCGCGCCCAGCTCGTCCACCCGCTGTTCCAGCTCCGAGACGCTAAACAGCACCTCCTCGATCCCCGCCACTTCCACCTCGGAAAAGGGGCCGAAGCCGTACTTGGCCAGCAGGCTAAGGTAATCGGACCGGTGCAGCAGCTTAATCTGCAGGTCCGGGTAGCGCTCCTGAAAGCGACGGATCTTCCCGTGCTTCTGCGTCACCAGGCTCTGCTTCAGGGTCGTCAACTCGATATAGAGGTCGAGGTCGGGAAGATAGAAGTCCGGCGTGAAGGCCTCGACGAGGCGCCCTTCCTCTTCCTTTAGCGGAAAGGTGCGGGGCTCGTACTGCCAGGCCACGCGGTAGAAATCGAGGATGCGAGTGAACTCTTCCTCGCTCTCGTGGGCGAAGCGGACGGGTTCGTCGCTCTCTGCACCCTCGTCCGTCCCCGCCTTCGCGCTCATCGCGATTAGTCCGGCAGCCCCCGGACGAAGTGCTGAACAGCAACGCGCACACGCTCCGTCAGCTCCGGCGACGGCTCCTCGCCATCTTCGTCGCGGCCGGCCATCAGGTCATCGATGAACGGCCCCACCGCGAGGAGCACCAGCTCGCGGGCGGCGCTATCGACATCGACCGGCGGCAGATCGCCGCGCCGGATGAACTCCCGCAGGATGCGAGCCTGGCCGTTCCGCCAGCGCTCCGTGATCATGCGATAATCGTCAGTCGCGATGGGATCGTCATTGATCGCCTCGGTGAAAACGACTTTAAGAAAGTCCTTGTTGCGCTGCATGATGCCCAGCGCGGCCAAGGTGATGGCGGTGAGCGTCTCTAGCGGGGGCTGGCTGATCTCCGCCTGCTCAAATTCGCTTAGGGCGGATGTGATACCCCGCTCCTCAAACAGCGCTTCGAAGAGCTCTCGTTTTGAAGAGAAGTGGTAGTAGATCGCGGCGTCGGTGATGCCGGCCGCGCTGGCGATGTCGCGGACGCTGGTTCGGGCGAAGCCCTTCTCAGAGAAGAGCCTGAGCGAGGCGTCCAAGATCTGCTTGCGGGTCAGCGGCCCTTTCCGCGCCTTGCGGGGCCCGCTGCTTCCAGATCGCGTTCGTGTGGTAGTAACCAGCTTCGCTCCTTGCCGTATTGTCCTAGAGATCAAACAACTGCCCTATTTGAGCATTAGCTTAACTAACGGCAGGAGCCCTGTCAACGAACTGCACGGCTTACTTAGTTGATCTGCCATCCGGCTCCCGCTACGCTGTAGTGCTTATTACGTGGAAAGGAGCGCCGGTTTTCTCGTTGATCGTCCGGCTAGACTTCGGCGATGGCGCGCGACGGGCGCGCTCCCTGCGGCTGGCGCCTCGCGCTGGGCCCGGTGTGCATGTGATCGCCCAGCTTAGCCCGCACCTCCCGTTCAAGGACAACAGCGTCGACGAGATCCTGCTCGACCGCTCCCTCGCCCACGCCGACGACGTGCTGGGCACGATGGAAGAGTGCTGGCGCATCAGCAAGCCGGGTACCATCATCCACCTGCGGCTTCCCCATGCATCGTCCCCTTGGGCAGTGAGTCGCGACCCCCGGCACAGCCGCCACTTCACCCTGGAGACGTTCAACTACTTCGACCCGGAGCGCGGCGACACCGGCTGCCGCAGCTCGGCCTCCTTCCAAGTGGAGCAGGCCCGCCTCTACCTGACCGGCCCCCGCCGGAACGCGCGCGGGATGGCGCTGGCGCGAGGCGCCTTCGCCCGGATGATCGAGGGGTTCGTCAACCAGAACCGCGGCATGCAGTACCGATGGGAGCGCTGGTTCGCGCCCATCATCGGTGGATTCGAGGAGTTCTCCGTTGTCCTTAGCGCCATCAAAAAGAGCTCCATCGCCTGAGCCGGACTACGACCTGGACTACTCGGTCCACGACTTCGAGGTCAGTCCGTACCGAGACAGCGGATTCCTCACTCGACGCATCGAGGAGCTGATGCTGCGCGAGGCGTTGGTCGAAGGCGGCCGGACGCTCGATGTCGCCTGCGGCGTGGGGCGGCTGGTGGCGGAGCTGCGCGAGCGCGGCGGCGATAGCTGGGGGCTGGAGCCATCGCCAGAGATGGCCGGCGTCAGCCGCTGGCTCTTCCCCGCGGAGCGTGTCGTGCTCGTGCGCGGCATCGCCGAAGCGCTGCCGTTCCGCGACGGCAGCTTCGATCGCGTGATCTGCCAAGGCTCCCTGGACCATTTCGTCGATCCCCACGCGTTTATGCGCGAAGCGGCCCGCCTCCTCCGCCCGAACGGCCGCGCGATCATCGCCCTCGCCAACTACGAAAGCCTCTCCTGCCGCCTGGGACGGCTCCCGCAGCGTGTGGCGCAAGCGATACTCCGGCGGCAGCCACCCGAACAGCGCCCCTACTGGCAGCCGCCGCCCGACCACTACCACAAGGGCGACCTCCCCTTCGTTCGCGGCCTAGGCGGGCAAACGCTGCGGCTGGAGCGATACTACGGTTGCTCCCTGCTCTGGCTCCTACCCGGTTGGGGCCGCGTGCTGGAGCTCCTGCCAAGGCTCGTCGCCGATAGGCTGCTGGCGGCGCTCGATCGCATCGGTCATCGGACACCGTGGCTCGCCGACATGATCGTCTCCGTCTGGCGACTGGAGGGGGCAGGCAATGCCGAGCGATAAGCCGAAGACCGCCGGTCTCTGGGAGGAGCTACGAGAGGCGTACGACAGCTACCTGACACATAGCTTCATGCCTAAGCCGCCCGACCGGCCACTCATCGATCACTGGCAGGCGAAGGGCGAGCGGACGGCCCGCGTCGTCTTCGGCATGCCTGTGTTGCCGGTGATCCTCCTTCGACTTCGGAACCGTCTCGTGCGCCGTCGCGTGCCCATCCTCCCATACCTGTGCGAGCTGCTGAGCGGCGCCCTCTGGAGCGTGCTCATCGGCCGCTACGTGCAGATCGGGCCGGGGTTTCTCATCCCCCACGGCCACATCGTCATCGACGGCGAGGTGAAGATCGGGCGCAACTGTACCGTCAACCCGTGGGTCACCATCGGGCTGAGCCGGCGCCGACGCCTGGGCGGCCTCGACCTGCACGGCCCGACTATCGGCGACCGGGTGTTCATCGGCACCGGCGCTAAGCTGCTGGGGCCGATCACCATCGGCGACGGCGCTCGCATCGGCGCGAACGCCGTGGTGATCGAGGACGTGCCGGCCGACGCTACCGTCGTCGGCGCTCCGGCGCGCGTGGTGCAGACGGCGCCGCCGGCCTGGGAAGCGGCCATGGAAGCCGCTCCCCAGATCAACAAAGGCGCCGCTAAGGGTAATGCCAAGAGCGACACCGGAACTTAATAGCCGCCGCATGCCTCGGCGGGCGGCTCGTGGTATGGTACCTCCGTGACGGGCGACCGCGCACATGAGGAGCGAGGGATGGAGGAGCGAAGAATGATCGAGGGCGTCGAGCTGAAGCCGCTGGTCACGCACCGCGACGAGCGGGGCTTCTTCCGAGAGCTCGCCCGCGATACGGATGAGATCGTCCGCGAGGGGTGGGCGCAGGTGAGCCACTCGCTCATGCACCCCGGCGTCGCCAAAGGCTGGCACGTCCACCCGACGCAGATCGACTGGTGGTACGTGCCCGTGGGCGACCTCAAGGTGGCGCTCTACGACACGCGAGAGGGCTCGCCCAGCAAGGGGCAGCTAGATGAGCTGTTCCTGGGCGAGCACTACGAAGCACAACTCCTGAAGATCCCGGCCGGCGTGGCGCACGGCTGCCGCGCCATCGGCGGGACGGCGCACCTGATCTACATGACCTCGAAGACCTACGACCCCAAGGAAGAGGGCCGACTCCCTCACGACGACCCGGGCATCGGGTACGACTGGACGGCGCTCCCGCCCATCACCTAGTCGCTGAGGCGGCCGAAAGCGCCAAACCTCCCTTGCT
>JACZTE010000141.1 GCA_022573935.1 Chloroflexota bacterium | reverse complement strand
GCCGAGGGCAGGACGGTGATCAGCGACATTTTCCACCTAGACCGAGGCTACGAAGCGCTGGACGAGAAGCTGCGCTCCCTGGGCGCATCCGTGCAGCGAGAGTAGCCGCGCCGAAAGGAGAACACCATGCTGCCGAAGCGCATCGGGATCGACCTGGGGACGGCCAACATCCTCGTCTACGTCAAGGGTAAGGGCATCGTCATCAACGAGCCGTCCGTCGTCGCGCTAGCCAACCGCGACAACACGGTTGTGGCCGTGGGCACGGAGGCGCGGGAGATGCTGGGCCGCACGCCCAGCACCATCTCGGTCATCCGCCCAATGAAGGACGGCGTCATCGCCGATTACCTGATCACGGAAGCGATGCTGCGCTACTTCATCAACAAGGTCGTCGGCCGCTTCAACCTGATCAAGCCGGAGGTGATGATCTGCATTCCCGCGGGCGTCACCAGCGTCGAGCAGCGGGCCGTCCGCGACGCCGCCGAGCAGGCGGGCGCCCGCCGGCCAGCCCAGCTGGTGCCGGAGCCGCTGGCCGCCGCCATCGGCGCGCGCATTCCGGTCGGCACCCCCAGCGGCAACATGATCGTCGATATCGGTGGCGGCCGCACCGAGGCGGCGGTGATCTCCATGTACGGCATCGTCGCCTCCGAATCGGTGCGGGTGGCCGGCGACCGGATGGACGACGCCATCGCCGCCTACATCAAGCGACGCCACAACCTCGTCATCGGCGAGCGCACGGCCGAGGAGATCAAGATAACTATCGGCAGCGCTATTCCGCTCCAGGAAGAGACGACGATGCCGGTGCGCGGTCGAGACCAGGTGACCGGACTGCCGCGCACAACCACGGTCTCCAGCAACGAGATCACGCAGGCGCTCCAGGATAGCCTCGCTAGCATCGTCCAGACGGTGCGAGCCGTGCTGGAACGCACGCCACCGGAGCTGGCCGCGGACATCATCGACCGCGGCGTGGTGTTGGCCGGCGGAGGCGCGCTCCTCCGCCACATGGACATCCTGCTCACCCAGGAGTCGGGCATCGCCTGCCACGTAGCGGACAACCCCCTGGAGTGTACTGCCATAGGCTCAGGAGTCGCGCTGGAGCACCTGGACGTGATCAAGCGCAGCCTGCCGACGGAAGAGGAGTCGCTGGTCGCCAACGCCTAGCGGCTTCGCCGTTACTTCGACGGCGTCCCCAGATTCTTGACGTAGTAGGTCATGCTCTGGAGCGAGAGCACCGGATCGATGTCCTTGATCCGCACGTGCGGCGGCACCTGGGGGGCGATGGGAGCGTAGTTGAGGATGCCCTTGACCCCGCTCGCCACGAGCATATCGATCACCTGCTGGGCGTTGGCTGCCGGCACGGCGACGATGCCGATCTCGATCTCCTGCCCCCGCAGCACCTCCGGCAAGCTCACCACGGACTTGACGATGAGATCGTTCACCTTGGTACCGACGAGCTTCGGGTCCGCGTCGAAGGCCTCGACGATGCGGAATCCCTGCGGGACGAACCCGTCGTACGCAACGATGGCCTGGCCTAGCTTGCCTACGCCCACCAGCGCCATCGACCACGGGCGAGTAAGGCCCAGGATCTGGCGCAGCTCCTCCAGCAGGTGCTTCACGTTATAGCCACGCCCCTGCTTACCGAAGCGGCCAAAGTAGCTCAGGTCCTTGCGAATCTGGGCCGGGGTCACGCCGAGTTGGATACCCAACTCCTGGCTGCTGACCACCTCTCGCCCCTGCCGTGTCAGTAGCGCTAGGGTACGTGCATAGACCGGCAAACGGTCGATCACGACTTCTGGAATCTCTAAGGACATCGCGCGTTCCTCAGCTAGCCGCGTGTGCTTGTGATTGCGTTAACGCGCACAATGTAGCATCGGCCCCTACCGAGATCAACCATTTGTACTGCAACAATGCTTACGGGCAGGCACGCTGCCTCTCTTAGGCATTTCGCTCCGCCCACCAGCCCACTACGGGCAGCTGAAACCACTGGCCACGGGCGGCACGATACATCAGATAGAGCCAGACGGTTATAGCCGCGAACGCTAGCACGTTACTGACGAAGTGCAGGCCTACCAGATAGGTCGTCGCAAGGACGACCACCACGACGGCGGTGTATAGCATCGACTGGAGGGCGTGGAACCGCACGAACCGGCTCTCCCGCTCGAAGGTGAGGAGCAGCAGCCCGCTGATGATCCAGAGCAGATAGCACAACACCCCGGCTAGCCGAGGCTCCAGCTTGTCTTTGGTCGTCACCAATCCGTCCCTCGCTTGCGATGCCAACTTGCCTTACTTGCCTTATATGTATCGGTCGCCAGCCGCCAACAGCGTATTACGACGCCGGAGTGGACATCGAAAAGCCCCCCGACTGATCGGGGGGCGTAGCCGTTTCGTCGAGCGGGGATTCGCTAGCTATCAGGATCGAGCTTGATCGTGGACTGGGAACCGTAGGCGAGGCCAGGTTCGCCGCCGAGTTGGGGCTTCGGTGACTCAGACTCCTCCGGCGCGTCCGGCTCCTCCTTCGGCTCTTCCGACGGCGGCTCTTCCGGCGGTGACGCTCCCGAGTCGGACTTGCGCGCTTGGCCAACGGGCGCGGCCAGGAACTCGGTCAGGTTATCGCCCTCAATCGTCTCCTCCTCCAGGATAAACTCCACCAGCTCTTCCAGCTTCGCCTTGTGCTCCGTCAGCACCTGCTTGGCAGTCTGGTACGCCTTGTCGATCAGTCGGCGCACCTCCTCATCGATCTCCTCAGCCACCTTCTCGCTATAGTTACGCTGCTCGGAGATCTCGCGGCCCAGGAAGATCATCTCCTCCTTGCGACCGAAGGCGCGCGGGCCCAGCCGCTCGCTCATGCCCCACTGCGTGACCATCTGGCGGGCGATGCGAGTCGCCTGCTCAATGTCGTTCTGGGGGCCGGTCGTCATCTCGCCCAGCATCATCTCCTCGGCTACGTGGCCCGCCAGCGCAGCCGCCAGCATGTCCTGGTACTGCGAGCGAGTCATCAGATGCCGATCTTCCTCAGGAAGGTAGCGTGTGAAGCCGGCGGCCATGCCTCGGGAGACGATGCTGACCTTGTACGGATTGTCCGCGTTGGGCAGGTACCAGCCCACCAGCGTGTGGCCCGACTCGTGGTAGGCGATGATCTTCTTCTCCTTGGGGCTGATGACACGGCTCTTGCGCTCGGGTCCGGCGATGACGCGGTCGACCGCCTCATTGAACTCGTCCATTTCGACTTTCTTCTTGTTGCGCCGGGCCGCGAGGATCGCCGCCTCGTTTATGAGATTGGCCAGGTCGGCGCCGGTGAAGCCGGGTGTCTGCTTGGCTAGTACCATCAGATCGACATCATCCTGGAGTGGCTTGCCTTTGGCGTGCACCTCAAGGATCGCTGCGCGGCCGCGAATATCCGGCCGGTCCAGGATCACCTGCCGGTCGAAGCGGCCCGGGCGCAACAGCGCCGGATCCAGGATGTCCGGCCGGTTGGTGGCCGCGAGGACAATGACGTTCGTGTTGGTGTCGAAGCCGTCCATCTCCACCAGGATCTGGTTCAGCGTCTGTTCCCGCTCGTCGTGGCTGCCACCCAACCCGGCGCCCCGCATCCGGCCGACGGCGTCGATCTCGTCCACGAAGACGATACACGGCGCGTTGCGCTTCGCCTGGTCGAAGAGGTCGCGTACGCGGGACGCGCCCACGCCGACGAACATCTCGACGAACTCGGAGCCGCTGATCGAAAAGAAGGGCACGCCCGCCTCGCCGGCCACAGCCCGCGAGAGGAGCGTCTTGCCTGTGCCTGGCGGTCCCAGCAGGAGTACCCCCCGCGGGATGCGAGCGCCCAGCGCCGCGAACTTCTCCGGGAACTTGAGGAACTCCACCACTTCCTGCAGCTCCTCTTTCGCCTCGTCCACTCCCGCTACATCATCGAAGCTGACCGAAGGGCGGTTGCTGTCGAACGTGCGCGCCTTGCTCTTGCCAAAGCTCATCGCCTGCGCGTTGGAGCCTTGCGCTTGGCGCATGAAGAAGATCAGGATGCCGCCGATGAGGATGAGGGGGAGAAAGCTGATGAAGAGCCCCATCCAGTTGCCAAAGCTGCTTGGAGACGATACCTCCACCAGCACGCCGTCCGACCCGACATCCACGCCGGCGGCGGTCAGCAGGTCAAAGATGCTCGAGCCTTCCTCCTTGCGCGACTTGAACTCTTGGCCGTTCATCGTCACCAGCAGGTTGTTACCGTCGACCTCGATCTTGGACACATCCCCGTTCTTGGCGGCGGCGATGACCGCGCTCAACTCCAGACTCTCCGTTCCAGAGGAGCGGCCGAAGAAGGAGTAGACGATAGCGACAACCGCTACCAGAATGA
>JACZTE010000140.1 GCA_022573935.1 Chloroflexota bacterium | reverse complement strand
AGCCCAGCATGACCTATACCATCATGGATCCTTGCATCGGCACCAAGGACCGTTCCTGCGTCGATGTCTGTCCCGTCGACTGCATCCACGACGACGGCGACGAGGACCAGATCCTCTACATCGACCCAGACGAGTGCATCGACTGCGGCGCCTGCGAGCCCGCCTGCCCCGTGACCGCCATCTTCGCCGAGGACGACGTGCCGGAAGACCAGCAGATCTTCACGGAGATCAACGCGCTCTGGTTCAAGGACAAGGAAGCGGCGCGCGCTAAGGTCATCGAGGTCGCCCCGAAGTAACCCCGTCGATTCGCCCGGCGGCAGATCCGCCGGCCAGAGAATCATCCAACGTCTGATCAAAAAGGCCAGGCTGAACGCCTGGCCTTCTGACGCTACGCTCGCTGAGGACGCGCCTAGCGCGTCTCCTCGCCGCCGTTCACCGATGCCGGCTCCGGCAGCGGCGCCTGCGCAGGCGCCTGGAGCTCCATCGCCATGCGGTCGCCCAAGCGGCCCGCCAGCTTGTCCAGCTCGTCGTATTTGTTCTTGGCGTGCCCTACGTGTGTCCCCAGACGCTCGAACTCCAGCCTGAACTGCTCGAACTCCCGCTGGACCTGTCCCAGCCGGGCGATGATCTCCCTGGCGTTCTTCTCCACCCGCAGTCCGTTCAGGCCGCGCACCAGCGCCTGGAGGAAGGCGTGAAAGGTGTTGGGGGAGACCAAGTGCACTCGCCGGTCGAGGGCGTAACTCATGGCCGACTCGTCGTCGGTGCCAACGATCGTCTCGTAGTAGACGTTCTCGGCCGGCACATACATCAGCGCGAAGTCCAGCGTGTTCTCCTCGGGCCGGATGTACTTCGCCACCTCGTCGATCCGACGACGAACGTCGCGGATGAAGGCCCGGCGCTGCCGCGCTCGCTCCTCGTCGGTCGAAGCGTCCAACACACGGCGGAAGCTATCGATGGGGAACTTGGAGTCGACGGGCACGAGCCCCTCAGGCGTGTGGATGACGACATCGACCCTATCGCCGTTCTTGAACTGATGCTGGGTGCTGAAGTCCTCGGCCGGCAACACCTGCCTCAGCAGCCGCTCCAGCAGTAGCTCGCCGAAGCCGCCCCGCAGCTTGGGCGGTTTGAGCACGTCCTGGAGCGATGAGACCTGCCGTCCCACCTCCAGAATTCGCTCGGTCGATTGCTTGAGGCCGCCTAGCTGCTGGCCGATCTTGCCGATCGTCTCGGTCGTGGCGCTGAGCGACTGGTTGAGGCTGCCCTGGACAGCCTGGAGGCTCTGCGTCATGCGCTCATCCAGGCCCTGTACCTGTCGCTGTAGCCCCTCGTTCGCGGTCGCCACGCTCCGCGCGAGCTCCTGGCGCTGGCTCTCCAGCTTCGCCTCGACCGCCCGGCGCGACTCGCGGCCCTCCCACACGAAGAAGAGCAGCGCGATGATGACGACCGCCAGCAGCACAACGATCAACGCTTCCACGTCAGCACCCCTTCCCGGCTCCTAGCCTGTTCAGCATTCCGGCAGCCGCTCCCGCAGCGCCTCGACCAGGTTCGCGATGGGGACGCGCACCTGCTCCATGCTGTCTCGCTCGCGGATGGTGACGGCCTGATCGTCCAGCGTGTCGAAGTCGACGGTGACGCAGAGAGGCGTGCCGATCTCGTCGTGGCGACGGTAGCGCCGCCCGATGCTCTGGGCGTCATCGTATTCGGTCATGAAGTGCGACCGCACCACCTCGTGTACCTTGCGGGCGGTCGGCACCAGCTTCTCGTTCCGGCTGAGGGGCAGTATCGCCGCCTTGAACGGCGCGAGGTACGGGTGCAGCTTCAGCACCGTGCGCTTCTCGCCCCGCACCTCCTCCTCGCGATAGGCGTCCAGGAGGAAGATGAGCACGCAGCGGTCGACGCCGGCCGCGGGCTCAATCACGTACGGCACGATGTGCTCGCCCGACGCTTCGTCGAAGAAGTCCAGCCGCTTGCCGCTGCTCTCGGCGTGGCGCTTCAGGTCGTAGTCCGTGCGGTTGGCGATCCCCTCAAGCTCAGCCCAGCCGAAGGGGTAGAAGAACTCGATGTCGGTCGTGCCCGCCGAGTAGTGCGCCAGCTCTTCCTTCTCGTACTCGCGCAGGCGCAGGTGCTCCTTTCGAGCGCCGAAGCGGAGGTACCAGTTGAGCCGCTCCTGGCGCCAGTAGTCGTACCACTCCTGGGCCGCGTCCGGATGAACGAAGAACTCCATCTCCATCTGCTCGAACTCGCGCGTGCGGAAGATGAAGTTGCCCGTGGTGATCTCGTTACGAAACGACTTCCCCTGCTGGGCGATGCCGAAGGGCAGCTTGCGGCGGCTCGTCGTGAGCACGTTATCGAAGTTGACGAAGATGCCCTGGGCCGTCTCCGGCCGCATCCAGGCGACCGCGGCTTCGTCCTCCAGCGGCCCGACGAAGGTCTTGAACATGGTGTTGAACTGCCGCGCCTCGGAAAGCTTCCCTTCGCACTCGGGGCAGGCTTGCTCCGACAGATCATCGGCGCGGAAGCGCTTGTGGCAGTCGATACACTCCACCAGCGCATCGGTGAAGTGGCTTGTGTGTCCGCTCGCCTCCCAGATGAGGGGCGACATCAGGATCGAGGAGTCCAGCCCCACCACGTCGGCGCGCTCCTGCACCATCGCCTTCCACCAGGCGCGCTTGACGTTCTGCTTCAGCTCCACGCCCAGCGGGCCGTAGTCCCAGGTGCTCTCGAAGCCGCCGTAGATCTCGCTGCTGGGGAAGACGAAGCCACGCCGCTTGCACAGCGAGACGAGGGTGTCCATCTGGACGGTGGGTTCAGGGGAAGCTTCGCTCATCGTTGAAAGTCGAACATCTGACCGTATAGGCCAAACCTATCAGATGCCCGAGTCGAAGTAAAGCGAAGGACGCGTGGGGCGTGACGGGTTCATTTTTGGTGAGCTGTTTTCAAGCTCTGCGGGATGAATCCCGCAGCTCCTCGATTGCGGAGTACGAAGCCGCGGGTTTTAACCCGCGTGGGTGGATTCAACCACCGGCCCACCGCAGCTTTGAAGCTGCGGTGCTGGGCTGCCGCCGCCCGCGCTTGCGTCTTTTCGCGCTGGCCGCTATGCTCCCTTGGCAATGATCATGCGCGGGCAGGGAGGCTGGGGCGATGGGTAAGCGGCTCATCATCGAAGGTGGACGTCCCTTGCGTGGCCGCGTCCGCGTCAGCGGCAACAAGAACGCCGCCGACTACGCGATGGCCGCCGCCCTCCTCACCGCCGACGACTGCATCCTCGAGAACGTACCCGACATCGAAGACGTCAGCTTCATGGGCGCCCTCCTTCAGCAGTTGGGCGCCGAGGTGGAACAGCTCTCGCCTTCCCGCGTGCGTATCAATGCGGGAAGCATCCACTCGCAGGACGCCCCCAGCGAGCTCGTCGTCAAGAATCGGGCCAGCTTCCTCGTGATGGGGGCGCTCCTCACGCGCTTCGGCCGCGCGGCCTGCTGCCCGCCGGGCGGCGACGTCATCGGCCTGCGACCGCTCGACATCCACCTGGCCGGCTTCCGCATGCTGGGCGCCGAGGTCTACCGTCGCAGCGACCAGTTCGTCGCCGAGGCGGAACGCCTCCAGGGCGCCCGCATTGTGCTCGACTACCCCAGCGTGATGGGCACGCTCAACATCCTCCTCGCCGCCACCTTAGCCGACGGCGTCACCACGATCATCAACGCCGCCGCCGAACCGGAGGTGGTCAGTCTCGTCCAGATGCTCAACCGCATGGGCGCGAAGGTGCAGGGCGCCGGCGGCAACGTCATCGAGGTGGAAGGAGTCGCGGAGCTACGGGGCACGACCCAGCGCATCCTGCCCGATCGCGTGGAGGCGGGCACCTTCGCCGTCGCCATCGCAGCCACCCGCGGCGAGGCGGAGATCCTGGAGGCACAGCCGGAGCACTTGGACGCCCTCATCTGGAAGCTTCAGGAGGCAGGCGTGCGCATCCGGCCGGTCGAGGGCGGCATGGTCGTCACCGGCGTCGACGCCTACAAGTCGGTCACCGCGCAGGCGGTGCCCTACCCCGGCCTGGCCACCGACCTCCATCCTCCGCTGGCCGCCTTCCTCACCCAGGCGAAGGGAGTGAGCGTCATCCACGAACGCGTCTACGACAACCGGCTCCTCTACATCAGCGAGCTACGCAAGATGGGCGCCGATGTGGTCACCGCCGGCCAGACGGCCATCATCAGCGGCCCAACACAACTGCACGGAACCCCGGTGCGATGCATGGACGTACGTGCCGGCGCATCGCTGGTCGTCGCCGCCCTCGCCGCCGAGGGCAGGACAGTGATCAGTGACATTTTCCACCTAGACCGAGGCTACGAAGCGCTGGACGAGAAGCTGCGCTCCCTGGGCGCATCCGTG
>JACZTE010000139.1 GCA_022573935.1 Chloroflexota bacterium | reverse complement strand
GGGGACGAACCCGCCCCAGGCGAACCCGCGCCAACGCCGACAGGCGCGGCACGCCAGGCGCCCTAGGCGTCACCCCTCGCCGCGGTCGACGATGCGGTAGATCACGTTGCCCTGCGCGAGCAGCTTGCCCGCATCGTTGGTGACGCGGACGTCGGTGTAGATAATCTCCTTGCCGCGCTTCAGCACGCGGCCCTCGGCGAAGCAGTCCTCGCCGATGACGGCGGAGAGGTAGTTCGCCGAGACCGACACGGTGGAGCCGAAGTAGCGCCTCGTGCCGATCGGCGCCGTCGTCCAGGCCGCCATCGCGCCGGTGGTGTCGATGAGCGAGGCGATGGCGCCCCCGTGGAGGGCGTCGGCGGCGGTGGTGTTCTCCTTCTGGAAGCGAAGGCGCAACTTCGCGTACCCCTCGCCCGTCTCCACCAGCTCCATCCCGAGGTGCCGCGTATAGGGCATCATCTCGATCAGCTTCGCCATGCGCTTCGTGTTCTCGTTCACGTCCGTCTCTGCCATCGATACCTCCGCTTCACCCAACCGTCATCTACCGGGCACCAGCGCGATGTGGATCGCCTCCTCGCCCGGGATCTCCCGCGCCAGGAGCTGCAGCGCATGCTCCGCCTCCTCCAGCGCGATCGTGTGCGTGTGCATCTTCTCCAGCGGGTACTTGCCCGACTCGATCAGCCGGATCGCCGGCTCATACGCGTGGAAGTCCACGCCGAAGACGCCCCTGATCGTCAGCTCCTTCGCCACCACGCGGTCGTTGTAGAAGTTCTCCACCGGCCGCCGCCCCTTCATCCCGGCCAGCACCACCGTCCCGCCCCGCCGCGCCACGTCGATCGCCTGGATCACCGGCTCGTTGGAGATCGCCGACACGTCGACCACGATGTCGGCCATCGCGCCGTCCGTGATCTCCCGCACGCGCTGCACGATATCCTCGCGCTCCACATCGATCGTGTGGTGCGCGCCGAACTCGCGAGCGAGCGCTAGCTTCCGCTCGTCGACGCTCAGGCCGCTGACGATGATGCACGAAGCGCCCGCCTCGCGCGCGGCGATGACGCTGCACAGCCCCCGCTGCCCCGGGCCGAGGATGACGATCGTATCGCCCAGCTTCGTGCCGGGGACCTGCTGCGCCCAGCGGATGCCCGCGCCCAGCGGGTTGAAGAGCGTCGCCAGCTCCGGCGACACGTCCCGCGAGATCGGATGGAGCACGGTGTGCGGGTCCAGGTAGAGGTACTCGGCATAGCCTCCCCAGAGGCCCGGCGGCGTTTCGATGCTCAGGTAGCCGTAGCCGCTCAGCCCTTTGCGACCGCTGCACAGCCGATACTCCCCGCCGCGACACTGGCGGCAGAAGCCGCAGGGCAGCAGCGCCTCCACCGCGACGCGGTCGCCGGCGCGAACGCCCCAGCGCTGGGCGGCCACCTCGCCGATCTCGGCGATGGTGCCGACGGGCTCGTGGCCGGGGATGAGCGGGAACGGCAGGTTGGGCATCAGGCCCTGGTACTGCTCGTAGTCGGAGCCGCAGATGCCGCACGCCTCCACGCGCAGCAGCCCCTCCTCCGGCCCGATGCTCGACGGCAGCGGCAGCTCGCGCAGCTCCAGGCTACGCGGGCCGGTCTGGACGATGGCGCGAGAGGTGGCGGGTAATGACATGGTAGCCAGTGCTAGTCTCGGGGCATTCCTAGGCCGCGGCCGGCGATGATGTTGCGCTGCACCTCGCTGGTGCCGGCGGCGATGGTGAGGGCGGCGGCGGTCAGGTAGAACGCCTGGATGCGGCCCTGGAGCGGCGCCCAGGGCGAGCCCGGCGCGAGCTGGCCGCCCAGGCCGAGGATGCGCACGCCCGCGTTCGCCAGCCGCTGCGCCAGCTCCGAGCCGTACATCTTCGCGACCGACGCCTCGTAGTTCGGCACCAGCCCCTGGCTCTGCATCCAGGCGACGCGATAGGCGAGGAGCCGCCCCACCTCGAACTCGATCTTCAGCTCCGCGAGCTTGTTGCGCACGAGCGGGTCCTCCAGTAGCGTCCGGCCGTTGCGCTTCGTCTCGCGGGCGTAAGCGAGGAGCTGCTCGTAGGTACGCAGGTTGCCGATCACGCGCTGGATGCCGGAGCGCTCGAAGTCGAGCGTGGCCGCCGCGACGTACCAGCCGCGGTTGAGCTCGCCCACCAGGCAATCGCGAGGCACGCGCACGTTATCGAAGAAGACCTGATTGAACGTGTGCCGCCCGGCCATGTCCACCAGCGGCTGGATGGTGATCCCCGGCGTCTTCATGTCCAGCAGGAAGTAGGAGATGCCCTTGTGCTTGGGCGCGTCCGGGTCGGTGCGAACGAGGAGGATCATCCATTGCGCCAGGTGGGCAAGGCTGGTCCAGATCTTGCTGCCGTTGATGACGAAGGTGTCGCCGTCTTCCACGGCGCGGGTCTCCAGCGAGGCGAGGTCGGAGCCGGAGCTGGGCTCGGAGAAGCCCTGGCACCAGACGGCCTCACCGCGGGCGATGGGCGGCAGGAAGCGCTGCTTCTGCTCCTCCGTGCCGTAGAGCATGATCGTGGGCCCCACGCGATCGCTGCCCAGGTCCATCGCGGGCGCGTCGTTGTAGGCGATCTCTTCGTTGTAGGCGACCTGCTTCATGTGGTTGGCGCCCTGGCCGCCCCACTCCTCGGGCCAGGCCAGCGTGTGCCAGCCGCGCTCGGCCAGCTTCTTGATGAAGCCTCGGTGGAACTGCCACGCCTCCAGCCCGCCCTCGGGCCGGTCGCGCAGCCACCCCTGGAGGGTCGAGCGTACCTCCCCACGGAACGCTATCTCCTCGGGCGTAAACGCGAAGTCCATGCTCGATTCCTCTCGATGGACGCGGGGCGATGAGCGCGGGGCGCGCTACGAGCGGCGCGCCGGTGGCTCCGCCGTCGACGTTGGAAGCTGAAAGTGGTCGCCGATGATCGCCTCCGCCTCCCGCACGATCTCCTCGAAGACCTCCGCCGCCGGCTTCACCTCGTTGATCAGGCCGGTGCCCTGGCCGGCGGGGAGGAACGTCCGGTTTCGGTCGAACCGGTCGGCGAGACCCATGTAGTCCATCACCCCTTCCTGAACGGAGCCTATCGCCTGCTGCGGGAAGGGCTGCAGCTGGTCGGTCTTCGCCTCCCACTCGTCGGTGCGCTCGTTGCGGATCGCTCGCGTGGGCTTGCCGGTGTAGGAGCGGGTGCGCACGGTGTCGTCCCCTTGGGCGTCGACGATCGCCTGGCGGTAGCCGGCCGCCGCCTGCGACTCGGGCGTCGCGATGAAACGCGTGCCGTAGACCGCGCCCTGCGCCCCCAGCGCCAGCGAGGCCACCAGCGCCCGTCCGTCGACGAGGCCGCCGGCGGCCAGCACCGGGATGTTCACCGCGTCCACGGTCTGGGGTACCAGCGCCATCGTGCCGATCTCGCCCGTGTGTCCGCCCGCCTCCGTCCCCTGTGCGACGACCACGTCGGCGCCGGCGGCCTCCGACTTCTGGGCGTGGCGCACCCTGCCGCACATCACCACCACCGTCATCCCCCGCTCGTGCATCTCATCGATGAACTCGCTCGGGACGGCCAGCCCGGCGACGAAGATCTTGACCTCCTCCTCGAAGACCACCTCGAGCGGCGGGCGCAGCATCTCCGGCAGAGGCGCCAGCAAGTCGACGGCGAAGGGCTTGTCGGTCAGATCGCGGGTGTGGCGGATCTCCTCGCGCAGCAGGTCGGTTCCCATCGTGGCGCCGCCGATGATGCCCAGGCCGCCCGCGTTCGAGACGGCCGCCACCAGCGGCGCGGTGCTCACGCCCCCCATGCCCGCGAGGAAGATAGGGTACTCGATGCCGAACGTGTCGCAGATGGGAGTGTGGAGTGGATGGTGCATGATGGTTATCTACCCTCCGTAGAACACGCCGCACTCTTGCAGCGTGAGCACCGGCGTCTCCTGCCGGACGCCGGCCGCGAACACCTCGGCGACGACGACGGCGTGATCGCCGCGCTCGACGACGTCGGTCACCTTCGCCTCGACCCAGGCCGGGGCATCGACGAGGATCGGCGCGCCGGACTCCAGCGTCTCGAAGCGATAGCCGTTGAGCTTGTCGCCCTCCTGTTCGGTCGGCTTGAAGAAGGCGAAGGCCATGTCCTTCTGGCCGGTGCCCAGGATGCTGAGGGCGAAGGCGGCGTTGCTCTTCAGGTGGGCGAACGCGCCGCTATCTGTCTTGACGCCCAGGGCGAGGAGCGGTGGCTTGAACGATGTTTGCGTGAGCCAGTTGATCGTGGCGGCGCCCAGTTTGTCGCCGTCCTTGGTGCCGAGCACATAGAGGCCGTACGGGATCATGCGCAGCGAGGTCTTCTTAGCTTCTTCGTCCATCGGCGGCGACTCCCTCCAATTCCATTGCATAGGAACCGGG
>JACZTE010000138.1 GCA_022573935.1 Chloroflexota bacterium | reverse complement strand
TCACCGTTGCCGGGCTACGCCTGCTGTTTCTCTCAATCGTCGTGGCCAAATCTGACCCAAATCTGAGCGCCAGAACACGAACTTATTCTTGCGCGAGCCCTTGCCGCTCTCTATTGGGACAGGGGGTTGCCCATGGAAGGATAGTTCCTTGACAGACGAGTGGTGACGCCGAACTTCGCGGGGTAGCAGAAAAAAAAGATGGGTGTCTGTCAGCCACAGACACCCATCTTTCCGTCGCTAGGAATCAGGTTTCAGCCTCTCAATAGCAAGCAGGGGGCCAAGTCCTGCCGCCCAGAGGGGTTCTTTCGGGCCAGATGCCAAAGGGCGGTGCCAAGGAACTTTCGTCCTGGGGAGGTCTTGGGGCGACCTGGCAGTCTTCGTGCCACGAGGACACGAAGCGCCTTGCCTATTGCAACCCTGCCATAGCGTCAAGTCCATACTTCTTGATCTTGCGGTGCAGCGTACTGTAGTCGACACCGAGCCTTCGCGCCGCTTCAGCCTTGTTGCCGCCGCTCTCTTGCAAGATCCTGCGGATCCAGTCCTTCTCGATCTCCGCCGCTGCCAGTGCAACCTGTTCCTTGAGGGGATGGCCGTCTCGGAAGTCCGGCTGCGAGCTGTGCGCCACTGGCTGCAGAGCCAGGTCCTCTGCCCGGATCTCGTTCGCCGGGCACAGAAGCGCTGCTCTTCGCAGCACGTTGCGGAGTTCGCGCAGGTTGCCGGGCCACGCGTGTTGCAGCAACAGGGGCTTGGCAGCGTCGCCGATCTCTACCGTGTCCTTTTTCAACTCCGGTGAGACTTCGGCGAGGAAGAGGGCCGCGAAGTGCAAGACGTCCTCGTTGCGCTCGCGCAGTGGCGGGATCTTGATCGTGAACTCTGCGATGCGGTGATACAGGTCCAGGCGGAACTGTTCATGCAGGATCAGGTCCTCCAGTTCGCGGTTCGATGCGCAGAGCAAGCGGACGTCGAAGCTCTGGGCCTTGTCCGAACCCAGAGCAAGCACTTCGCGCTCCTGCAGGCTCCGCAAGAGCTTGGCCTGGAGTCGCAATGGCAGATTGCCGAGTTCGTCGAGGAAGAGCGTGCCGAAGCGGCTCGCCTGGTCCCAGGGCACGGTACAGACCGGAATGGTGACGTCGGCGCCCTTAGCGCGATGGAAGGCGATGAGTTCGTCGTAGGCCATCTTGTAGACGTGGTCACCTGCCAGGAGCAGGACCTGCTCCGCGCGCGATTCCTCCACGTAGTAGAGGTTTTGGTAGACGGCATCGGCGGTGCCCTGATACCAGTCTGAGGCCTCGTGGCCCAGATAGGGCTGGAGGAGAGCGACGCCGCCCCCCGTCCGGTCCAGATCCCACGGCCGGCCGCTGCCGATGTGGTCGTTCAGGGAGCGGGGGCGATACTGGGTAAGAACGCCTACCCGGTGAATGTCGGAGTTGATGCAGTTGCTGAGCGTGAAGTCGATGATGCGATAGCGGCCGCCGAAAATTACGGCAGGCTTCGCTCGCTCTTCCGAGAGGACGCTGAGGCGGTCGCCCTGGCCGCCCGCCAGAATCATGGCGATGACCCCCTTCACGGTCGCTGCCCTCCTTGTGCGGGGGACGACACGCTATCTGGGAACGACCCGCCGGCCGGCGGCGAATCGATGCCGGCCAGCACCCGCAGGATGCGTAGCCAGTCCCGCAGGTAGCGGGTGATGAGGAAGCGCTCGCGTACGTGCTCACGGCCGATGTCGCCCATGCGTTTCGCCAGCTCGTCGTCGCGCAGGAGCGAAAGGACTCGTTCTGCGCACTCCTCCGTGGTGTTGACGAGATAGCCGGTCTCGCCGTCGACGAGCTGGAGCGGAATGCCGCCCACGTTGCCCGCCACCACCGGTCGCCCTTTCCACAGCGCTTCCGAGATCACCAGGCCGAACCCTTCCCGCACCGATTTCTGGATTACGACTTGCGCTCTTTGGAAGGCGTTTACCTCTACGTTGCCGACGCCGTTCAGGTTGGAGAGGATGTGAATGTCGTAGTCCTCCCCGGCGCGCCGGACGGTGCGTTCGTACCAGGCCCAGCCCTCCGGATCGTCGTGCGCCATCGAGGCGACGAGAACTAGCTGGACATCCGGTATCTCCTGCTTGACCAGTCGATACGCCTCGATCACGCCCAACGGGTCTTTCCACGGGTCGAAGCGCGAGATCTGGGCGATGAACGGACGCCGGTGGTCGATGCCATAGCGCTCCAGGATAGCGTGGCAGGTCTCCTCCGGCAGCGGGACGTTCTTGGGGCTCAGCGGGTCGATCGCCGGTGGCACGATGTAGAGCTGTGGCCCGTGGAGGTCTTCTTTGATGTACTCCGGCATCGTGCAGACGGCTGCGTCATACTCGCGCAGGTGGGGTTTGAGCATATCCCAGGACTGCACCTGCGCGTCGGTGAGATCGACGTGGCAGAGCCAGATCCACTTGCCGTTGGCTCGGGCGCCGTTCTGTTCTTGCAGGCTCGTCAGGATTGCAGCCGGCTGGGCGTCGTGAATCAGCACGAAATCGTAGTCTTCGTCGAAGAGCTTGGCGTTCCGGCGGTTGTTCTCCAGCCATATTTCCCGCATCTGTGGTGTCCAGTCCACGTACATGCCTTGCAGGCTGTTGTGCATCGCCTTGGTGACCTGATAGAACTCGTCGTTGCCCCGGATCACCTGCCACTCGGCCGCCAGCCCCACGTCGACCATAAGTGGCACGAGCGACGTTAGGATCTCGGCGACGCCGCCGCCGAAGGAGGTGGAGTTGAGGTGGAGAATGCGTGACCCGGCGAGAGGGGCGGCAAGCTCGCGGATCTCTTCGATACATTCCGCGCCGACGATTGGCCCATGATCGTCGAGCGCCATGGGCGTCACAGGCACAGAGCCGAGCATGTTGGAGGGTCTAGCGTCCTTCCCGGGTGAGATCGGTGAGTAGTCGCAGCTCGTCTGCTACGAAGCGTGTGATGAGGAACTGTTCCGCCACATGCCGGTGGCCGCCTTCTCCCAGCCGCTGGGCGAGCGCTCTGTCCTGCAGGAGACTCGTGACCCGCTCGGCGAACTCCTCCGTGTCGTCGGCGAGGAAGCCGGTTTCGCCGTCCAGCACCTGTAGCTTCAGGCCGCCAGCGCGGGCGGTCACTACGGGCCGCTCTTTCCACTGGGCGTCCGAGATCCAGAGGCCGAAGCCCTTGCGCAGCCCTTTCTGGACGACCACGTCGGCGGCTCGCTGGAGAGCGTTCACCTCTACGTTTCCCACCTCGCTCATGCCGCGCAGGATGTGCACGTCCGAATACTCCATCGACTTTCGCACCGTTTCGTCGAAGTAGGCGATGCTGTCCGGATCCTGCGGGGGGTTGGCGACGACGAGAACCGTCTGGAGGTCGGGCACCTGTCGGCGAACCCGGTCGTGCACGTCGATCACGCCCAGCAGATCGCTGCCGGGGTCGCAGGGGGAGATCTGGCAGAGTAAGGGCCGCTCCGGATCGATGCTGTAGCGTCGAAGGATTGGATGCATCGCCTCGGACGAGAGCTCCATGTTGCGGGGACCGAGCGGGTCGATCGCGGGCCGGATGATGGTGATCGGCACGGCGCGCAGGTCCGGATGCACGAAGGAGTCGGCTTCGAAGACGATGGCGTTGTAGGGCTCGATGTGGCTGCGGAGGAGCGCCCAGGCCTCCGCTTCGGCCGACGAGAGGTCTAGGTGCGAGTGGAGGACCCAGCGGGTGTTCGCGCGGGCTGCCTCTGGCACGAAGGCGCGGATCGCCGCGGGCTGCGGGTCGTGGACGACGATGACGTCGAACGGGTCGACGAGCAGCTCGGCGTTCATGGCGCTGTATCGCAGCCAGACCTCGCTCAGCTCCGGCGACCAGGCTTCTCCAGCGCCGGCCAGCGCGCGATAGAGCGCCTTGTTGGCGGCGGCGAACTCCTCGGCGGGGCGTACCACCTGCCAGCGGCACTCCAGACCCAGGTCTGAGAAGAGCGGGACGGCGGCGTTGAGGAGCTCGGCCACGCCGGTACCGAAGGCGGTGACGCTCAGGTGGAGCACGCGCAGCCCCTTGAGGGGCGCCGCGAGACGCTGAATCTCGTCGATGCCATCTTCGCCGACGATGGACCGGTAGTTATCGAGTGCGTTCTGAGTTAAGGCCAGCGTGCCGTACATGGTTCCCTCCTGCAGGCTACTGGTGAACAGAGGTGACACCTGGGCAGGCGTGTCCGCATGATAGCGCAGGGGTGTTTAGGCTGTCAATCTCGGTCGGCCGGCCGCGGGGTCTACATGAACTCGTAGCCGCCCTTGACGCCCTCCGGCTTCTGGTCGATGATGACGTTCACGCAGGCGGGCTTGCCGGAGGCGAAGGCGCGCTCGATCGCCGGCTTGATATCCGCGGGCTCGGTGACGAACTCGCCGTGGCC
>JACZTE010000137.1 GCA_022573935.1 Chloroflexota bacterium | reverse complement strand
CGGGGGTAGGGTGTCAAAGGGAGGGAGGAAATGTACCGCCGCCTGAAGTCGGCGGCTTAATTGGCGAATGAGAAGCCGTGGACTTCAGTCCGCGGGCTTGCCCTTAGGTATCCGATACCTCCTCTAGCTCGTAGCGGAAGTCTTCGATCACCGGGTAGTACCTGCGCCTCGGCCGAGCCGGCTTGAGAGCGAGGCTTACTCGCGCCAGCGAACTTCCCAGAGCTTGACCGGGTCCTCGAACCCGCGCAGCGTCCTCTCGCCGCTGTCCGCGAACGAGAAGCCCTTGCCCATGCAGAGCTCTCGTATCACGTTCGCGACCAGGATGCCGTCCGGCTCGGCGCAGTCGCAGATGCGGCTGGCGAGTTGGACGGCGGCGCCGAACAGGTCACCGTTTTCCATAACAGGCTCCCCGGCGGTGAGGCCGATGCGAACGCGGATAGGAGTCTCAGGGCCTCCTTCGTTGTGGGAGGCGAATGCCGTCTGGATCCTGATAGCGCAAGCCACTGCGCCCGAAACGGCCACGAACGAGGCCATGATGCCATCGCCGGTGTGCTTGACTTCGCTGCCGTTGTGGGCGTGGAGCGCATCCCGGATGAGCGTGTTGTGCACCCTCAGCAGCGCCATGGCCCCGGCGTCGCCGAGGCGCTGGGTGAGGGCAGTGGAACCCTCCATGTCTGTGAACAGAATCGCGCGAAAGGCGGTGTCTACGGCTGGCTCACCGCCTGACCCAGACGGCTCGATCTTCGCTGGGGCTTCCTGGACCTTGCCGAGGAAGCCCTCCACGGTCCTTTGGTCGACTTCGATGATCTCGTCTGCGACAAGCCCATGGGCTTCGCGGTGCACCCTGACGGCCGCGTTTACGCTGGGCGCATCGACCAGGCAGAAGATCTTCCCGACCGCTTCGTTGAACCAGTAGGTGAGGTACTTGACGCCATACTTCCCCTGGATCTCCTCATCCTGGACATGGGCCTGGGCGACGTCTTCCGCGGTCACTCCATCGAGCTTGTGGAGATCCATATAGAGTGGCATCTGACTGCTGCTCCCTTCACCTCTGCGAGGGCGCGCTACGGCCGAAGGCAGGCCGGGCGCGCGAGCATACTGGGCGACCAGATGGTCGCCCCTACGCTGTAGTCGCGATGTCGTTCCGTCGCGCCGCCAGCATAGCGTCGCCGGGGGTAGGGTGTCAAAGGTAGGCAGGGCGCTGGGCGACCAGACGGTCGCCCCTACGCGCTAACGGCTGCCTACCCTCGGGCGACCAGACGGTCGCCCCTACGCATTCGCCGCCAGCCGCTTTCGGGCGACCAGACGGGCGCCCCTACGCGCTAACGGCTGCCTGCCCTTGGGTGACCAGGCGGTCGCCCTACGCTTCCTCGAGCTCGTAGCGGAAGTCTTCGATGACCGGGTTGGCGAGCAGCTTGCGGCACATCTCGGTCACCTGCGCCTCGGCTGAGGCGCGGTCGTCCCCATCGAGGCGGATCTCCAGGTACTTGCCCGCGCGCACGCTCTCGACCGCGTCGAAGCCGAGCGAGTGGAGGCCGCCGCGGATGGTCAGCCCCTGCGGGTCGTTCACCGTCGGCTTCAGCGTGACGTAGACGCGGGCGAGGAACACTAGGCGCGCACCTCCTCGCCGGTCAGCCGCTGGTAGACATCGCGATAGAGGCGCGACGTCTCCTCGACGACGTCCGGCGGCAGCTCCGGCGGCGGCGGCTCGCGGTCCCAGCCCGACTGGAGGAGCCAGTCGCGCACGAACTGCTTGTCGAGCGCCTCCTGGTGGCGGCCGGGCTCGTGCTGCGCCGCGTCCCAGAAGCGGCTCGAGTCGGGCGTCAGCATCTCGTCGATGAGGATCGGCTCGTCGTCGAGCAGCCCGAACTCGAACTTCGTGTCGGCGATGATGATGCCCCGTTCGCGGGCGTATTCCGCGCCGTAGCGATAGAGCGCCAGGCTGCGCAGCCGGACGGCGTTGGCCACCCCCATGCCCAGCGTTTCGACGAACTGCTCCGTCGACATGTTCTCGTCATGTCCCACCTCTGCCTTGGTGGTGGGCGTGAAGAGCGGCGAGGGGAAGGGCTCGCTCTCGCGCAGGCCCGCCGGCAGGCGAACGCCGCAGACGGTGCGGTGCTCCTGGTACTCCGCCCACGCTGAGCCGGCCATGTAGCCGCGCACGATGCATTCGACGGGCAGCCGCTGCGCTTTGCGGACGATCATGCTGCGGCCGATCAGGTCGGCCGGCAGATCGTAGGGCAGGTCGTCATCGGGCGAGCCGTCGGCCAGGCGCAGGAAGTGGTTCGGGACGACAGAGACGGTCCGCTCGAACCAGAAGGCGGAGAGCTGGGTGAGCACCGCGCCCTTGCCGGGGATGCCGTTCGGCAGCACCATATCGAACGCGGAGACGCGGTCGGTGGCGACGATGAGGAGCCGGTCGCCCAGATCGTAGGTATCGCGCACTTTCCCGCGATGGGAGCGGTTGGGGAGTTCGGTTTCCAGTAGGACGCTTGCTGTTGTCACGGGCGATTCCTTTCCGCTTCGGGTAGGGCTAGGACGCGATCGCTTCACTCTCCCGCCGCGCCTTCAGATCGAGATAGAGCAGCGTCGTCGCAGTGACGCCGAAGGGCAATGCCGCCGCGTTCACTGTGGCGTTTGCGATGCTCGAGACGACGACCGGCGCCAGGAAGAAGAGGCCATAGACGCTGAGGGTCGGTATCCCCACGATGAGCGAGATCACGAGGATAATGCCGAGCGTCCGCCACCATCGGCCGGCGACAGCATCGGCGCTGTAGCTCAGCGCCGCTTTGGCGCTGGTGTCGTCGAGGATCACCGCCTGCTGGACGAAGGACCAGCGGACCAACCGCTGGATGGCCCAGGGAATGCCGACGATGGTGATCGCGAAGAGGAGGACATGGAACACGACACGAAGATAGGCGCCGGCCAGTCTCCCGAATCGCTGGAATGCGACGTCGTACGCGCTTGAGAAGTCGGCGGGCCGCCCCGCGTCGATCTCGGTGAGGGCGAAGATGAGCGTCGCGCCGGCCAGGAGGCCGACGGCAAACTGCAGCAGCGTTAGGGTCACCCCGACCAGCGCCGCGGTGGTCGGATCGTCCAGCGTCTCCTGGAAGATCGCGCTGGCGACGTTGATTGGGATGACGATGGCAGCGATGGTGAAGAGCGGCCAGAGGTTCTGCATGTAGATCGTAATCGCAGCCTGGATGATTTCGCCAAGGTCGCGCTGCTGTCGGAGCACAATGCGCCCTTCGATCACGTCAGCCCCAGCCTGCGGAAGCTCTCGTCCACGTAGCGCGTGTAGTAGGAGTAGTCGAACAGCTCATCCAGCTCCGCGGCCGAGAGCTGGTCGCGCACCTCGCTGTCGGCGTCGAGCAGCTCTCGGAAGGCGCGCCGCTCCTTCCACGACTGCATGGCGTTGCGCTGCACGATCTTGTACGCCTCCTGTCGCGAGCGCCCTTCTCGATCAGGGCGAGCAGCACGCGCTGGGAGAAGGGCAGGCCGTAGCTATCGTCCATGTTCTCGCGCATCCGCTCCGGGTAGACCTGGAGCCCGCGCATGACCTTTGTGAAGAGATCGAGCATGTAGTCGAGCGCCAGGCAGGCGTCGGGCAGGATGACGCGCTCCGCCGACGAGTGGGAGATGTCGCGCTCGTGCCAGAGGGCGACGTTCTCCAGCGCGGGCACGGTGTAGCCGCGCAGCAGCCGCGCCAGGCCGCAGACTCGCTCCAGCTTCTCCGGGTTGCGCTTGTGGGGCATGGAGCTGGAGCCTTTCTGCCCTTCGCTGAAGGGCTCCTCCGTCTCCATCACTTCGGTCCGCTGGAGGTGACGGAGCTCCGTGGCGAAGCGCTCCAGCGACGCCCCGATGACGGCGAGCGTGACGACGAAGCGGGCGTGCCGGTCGCGGCTGACGATCTGCGTGCTGACGGGATCGACGCCGAGGCCCAGCCGCGCGCAGACGGCATCCTCTACCTCGGGCGGCACCGACGCGTGGGTGCCGACAGGGCCGCTGATCTTGCCCACGGCCACGTCGGCCTTCGCCTCGGCCAGCCGGCGGGCGTTGCGCCGCATCTCGTCGACCCAGCCGGCCAGCTTCAGTCCGAAGGTGGTGGGCTCGGCGTGGACGCCGTGCGAGCGGCCCATGCAGAGCGTGTCCTTGAACTCGACGGCGCGCTGCTCCAGCACGGCCAGCAGCTCCTCGATGTCTCGCTCCAGCAGCGCCGCCGCCTCCACCAGCCGCAGGCCGAGCGCCGTGTCCTCCGCGTCGTAGGAGGTGAGGCCCAGGTGGACGAAGCGGGACTCCTCGCCGAGGCTATCGGCGACGGAGCGGAGGAACGAGTTGAAGTCGTGGTGCTCCTCCTCCTCGTATCGCGCGATGTCCTCGCGGTCGTAGCGAGCGTCGCGGATCTTCT
>JACZTE010000136.1 GCA_022573935.1 Chloroflexota bacterium | reverse complement strand
CATACCCTGATGGACGATGGCTGTGCACTGATCAACTATATGGATAGGGTAATCTAGGTACGGGTACGTGCCGGCGTCCGAGTGGCTAAGACGCGGGAAGAATCCCCGCGTTGCCAGGTGCTCGTCTGCCCTTCCGTGCTACTCGTCCGCGCTCGCTTCATTCAGCGAACTCAACTCCTCCTGACTGAGTCGCAGTTCAGCCGCGGGCAACAGATCGACGAGCTGCTCAGGGCTGTTCGCGCTGATGATCGGCGCCGTGACCGCTGGCTGGTGGATGAGCCAGGCAATCGCGACGGCGGCGGGTTTCACTCCATGAGTTCTCGCCACGGCGTCTAACGCGTCGACGACGCGGAACCCCCGCACAGTCATGTGGCGTTTCGTTCGCTCGGCCCTCGGGCTGTCCGGTAGCGGTTGGCCGCTCCGGTACTTGCCGGTGAGGAAGCCACCGGCGAGCGGGCTATAGGGAATCACCGCGAGCCGCTCGCTATCGCAGAGATCGGCGAGCGCACCCTCGAATTCAGATCGGTTCATCAGGTTGTAGTGGGGCTGGAACGAAACGAAGCGGGGGAGGTGCTTTTCGTCAGCCGTGCGCAGCGCCTCCGCCAGTAGCGCCGGTGAGTAGTTTGAGACGCCGATGTAGCGCACTTTACCGGCGTCGATCAACTCCTTGAACGCGGCCAGTGTCTCCTCGATGGGCGTGTTCTCGTCAGGCCAGTGGCACTGGTAGTGGTCGATCGTCTCGATTTGGAGGCGGCGGAGGCTTTCCTCTGCCGCGCGGAGAATGTGGGAGCGACTCAGCCCTTCTCCATCCGGCCCGTCCCACATCTTGGCCCGCACCTTGGTGGCGATGACCATCCGGTCGCGGTTGCCTCGCTCCTTCAGCCAGCGCCCCAGGATCTCCTCGGAGACGCCGCCTGGGTTACCCGGCGTCCAGTTGCTGTACATGTCGGCGGTATCCAGGAAGTTGCCGCCCGCGTCGACGAAAGCGTCTAGCACGGCGAACGATGAACGTTCGTCCGCCGTCCAGCCGAACTGCATGGTGCCCATGCAGAGCTGCGATACGGTCAGGTCGGTCGTGCCGAAAGGGCGTAGCTGCACTCGCTCAGTGTAGCGACTTTCTTGTCGAATAGGCCATGCGAATGGAGCCGCGGCGCATCTTGGCGCAGCAGCGAGAGGATCTGTTGGCGGTCTCTTGGGTTGCGCCGCGCATGCTAACTGCGAGCCCCGGCTGCCGCAAGCCCGCGCTTTCAGTTCCTCTCGCGCCCCGATACAATGCTCTGGCATGAATCCGCTTCAGCGCCTGCGCCGCTCAGTCCGAATCACGTCCACCGCGTCGCGGATCGGCGCCGGCTACCGCTGGCGCTCGTGGCGGTACGCCCGGTTGCCGGATGAGGAAGCCGAGCGCCGCATGTCGGCCTACCACCGTCGCTGCGCGGAACGCATCTTCGAGACCGCTACCGAGTTGAAGGGCCTGCTCATCAAGGTGGGTCAACTCCTCGGCGCCCGTGCAGACATCGTCCCGAAGGAGTACGTTGAGGTCCTCTCGCGGCTCCACGACGCCGTGCCCCCGCACCCCTACGGCGTCGTTCGCGACGTGATCGAATCCGAGCTCGGCGCCTCCGTGGAGGAGGTGTTCTCCGAACTCGATCGGACGCCCATTGCCGCCGCTTCGCTCGCTCAGGTGCACAAAGGCCGCCTTCATGACGGCCGCGAAGTCGCCGTCAAGGTTCAGTACCCGGAGATCGAGGAGATCATCCGTACTGACATCCAGAACATCCGCATGCTTGGACGAGTAGCCGACCGCGTATTCAACGCGTTCGACATCATGCCGATCGTCGAGGAGCTGGCATCAACCGTTCCCCAGGAGCTGGACTTCATCAACGAAGGCCACAACGCCGAGGCCTCCGCCCGCAACTTCGCCGGCCAGCCCGACGTCATCGTCCCTGACATCTACTGGGAGTACACCACCAAGCGCCTGCTCATCATGGAGTTCGTGGACGGCATCAAGATCACGGATATGGCGGCCATCGACGACGCCGGCATCGACCGTCAGGAGATCGCTCGCCTGGTGATGGGAAGCTACTTCCGCCAGATCTTCGTTCACGGCTTCTTCCACGCCGACCCGCACCCGGGCAACCTCTTCGTGCGGCCCGGCCCCAAGCTGGTCATCGTCGACTATGGGCTGGTGAAGGAGCTGCCGCCGGAGTTCCTGCCGAACTTCGCCCGGCTCACGCACGCCCTGGTCGCCGCCGATACGGCCACGCTCGTCGAGGCGCTGCGCGAGCTCGGCTTCCGTACGCGAGACGATGACGAAAGCGGCCTGGAAGCGATGGCCGAGTCGATGGTCACCTGGCTCTCCCGCAACGGGGAGTTCAACCAGGACAGTCACTTGATGGCTGAGTTTCAAGACAACATGATGCATGCGTACCGCGAGAATCCGATCGTGCGCGTCCCAGCCGACTTCCTGTTCATCGGGCGCGTGATGGGCCTCCTGGGCGGGCTCGGCAAACAGCTTGGCTCGCAGCTCAACCTGCTCGATGTCCTCGGCAGCGAGGTCTCCGAAGCCGCGAAGGCGCCCTCGTGACCCGAGACCTCAAACGCCGAAGCCGGGTGAATGACGCGGCCCTGACATCTCAGGGCGGTGTCGCCTTCAGTCGCACCAGCGCAGCGCAGGCGATGTCCCCCCACTTCTTCTCACCCACCACCGTGTCCAGCGCCTCCACGCCCAGCGCCTGATACCAGCCCTGACGCCGGTGCCAAGAGCCGCAGGCGGTCACGCCGTGCCAGCCCGACTGCTCGAGGCGGGCATAGGTAGGACAGTCCCTCACAGCGATTAGGAAGGCTAACTGCCCCTCATCGTCGGTCGTTCGCCTCATTTCTGCTTCGGGCAGGTAGACGGCGAGGGCCGTTTCCAGCAACTCGAGCGCCTCCTCAGTAGATACCGTTCCACTAACGCAGAGGTCCTCCATGAGCGCCGCCATCTCCTGGACGCCTTGCTCGCGCATCGACTCCAGGTAGCGCCGGTTCGCCTCCCTCCAGCCGCGCTGCGCAGCGAGTTCGGCCACCCAGCCCGTCTCCTCCATCCCGCGAAAGCGACGGCGAAGAGCGGCTTTCACTTCAGGTGTGAGTCTCATCGCCGTAGCCATCTTGCTTCTCCCTACAGCTAACCGTGTCAGAATCCGGATTCTCCCGCCGATGACCCGTTAGCAACCTGATGTGCACCAAGCGAAAGCAACCCGGCCGCCGGCGTGAGTACCCAGGGTGGGCGGCCCGCCACTGTGATCTCGAGAGCCGGCCGCCCGCAGGTGTCCCCCGTTCGTACCGCCTTAGCTTCCGGCAAATAGCCGGAGAGGAACTCCTCTAGCAGTCGAAGGGGCCCAGCCTCTTCTCCATCCATCTCTCGGCATCGACGCCGGCGGAGGGCCGCTCTGGCGTTGTCTGTTAGCTTCTTCATCAGTGCTGGCATGTTCGTGCTCCTTCCTATCTCTAGTATCGCGCTCCTCGTAGGCGATTCCCAGACCCATTCGGCCCTGCCATTCGGGCCATTGGGACAGCTATCGTCTGGCTGAAACAGATGGGCCATTCGGCTCGCCATTTTGGGCTCTTTGGCCATTTGCTCCTTTCATCACAAGCTGGATAATGAACGTGAACCAGAGAAAGGAAGCATCGAAGGGAGGTAAGAATCGTGGTACAGGCAACGATCGAACAACGGCACAGTGGGATCCTGAGCAGAGCGACAGCTGAGGAGATCCATGTCCAGGGCCTCTGGGAGGGCGTCTGGCCGACAAAGCTGGCGAACGCGATCCTTCCGCCATTCGTGGTGCTGATGCGCCTGACGATGGGTTGGATTTTCCTTTACGCCGGTCTTGACAAGCTGATCAACGGGTTCAGCGCCGGAGGGTTCTTGGTCCATGCCACAAGGGGCCCGCTCGGCGGCTGGTTCCAGAGCCTGGGCGAGAATCAAGCGGCGCTAGACGTGATCAATCCGATGGTCGTCTGGGGCGAGATCCTGATCGGCATCGCGCTCATCCTCGGCATTGGCGTGCGTTGGGCCGCCTTCTGGGGAGCGACCATGATGTTCATGTTCTACATCGCCCAGTTGCCGCCAGAGCACAACCCGTTCATGGAGTACTACCTGGTCTACATCCTGGTGCTCGGTGTGATCGGAGCGCTCGGTGCGGGCCGCATTCTGGGCTTGGACGCTGTGATCGAGCGGCTGCCGTTCGTCCGGCGGATCCCTGGCGCCAGCTATCTCCTGGGCTAAACGTTCAGGGGAGAGCACGGGTCTGCGGGCCGCCCATGGGCGGCCCGCAGCTTGTTAGCGTCTTGACCATACACGACGGCCATACGGCGAGGCGGCTATAATGGGGATAGCATGGAAGAGCTCATCCACCGATGGCGGCAACTCGG
>JACZTE010000135.1 GCA_022573935.1 Chloroflexota bacterium | reverse complement strand
TCGGATTGCCACGGCGAGAATGGTGGCCATGGCGGCGACCAGGATGAAGGCACAACAGACGATGCCGGTGACGACGACTAGCCAGCCAGCCCACCGGGACCGTCGCTTTACACTAGTACTACTCGAGGTACGGGCACGGAGCGTCTAGAGGAGAGGCGTGCTAGGTCGCGCTTAGTCCTCGATGCGCACGATGCCCTGCGCACCGTCGACGGTGATGCGCTGGCCGTCCTTTAGCACCTGAGTACCGATCTGCGTGCCAACGACGCATGGGATACGGTACTCCCGCGCGACGATCGCGCAGTGAGAAAGGACGCCACCGGAGTCGGCGACAACGGCCGCGACAGTGGCGAAAAGAGGCGTCCAGGCGGGCATCGTCATCTCGCAGACCAGAACATCGCCCGGCTGCAGCTTGTGAGCCTCCGCCAGCGAGCGCACCACGCGCACGGTGGCGGTCACCGTCCCCGCGGAGGCGGCGATGCCGTTGATCACCTTCGGGTCTTGGGATGGCTCCGGTTGTGTGCCGAAGAAGGCCGCGGTGAGCGGGTTATCGATCACGCCTCCTTCGGGCTCTGTGCCCAGCTCGCGGGGCGGCACCACGGCGGCCCAGCGCTCGTGCTCGGCCCGTCGTTCCGCGACGAGAGCAGGCCAGTCACGCGCCTGAGGCTTGGTCGCAGCGTCGGCCAGCTCGTCGTACCTTAGGAAGAAGATGTCGTCCCGTTCGGCGACGGTTCCGGCCTTGGTCAGGCGGCGGCCCAACTCGAGGAAGGGGCGGCGCAGCAGCACCGTGTTCATCTGATCGATATAGAAGTTGTGGTTCTCCTGGATGGGGAGGTACTGCTGGGACACGCGCAGCATCATCTCGAAGAGCGGCTTGCTTTCTTGGCCGTCCAGCCGCTCCATCGCCTCTTGTACTAGCCGCTCCCGCTCCTCGCGTGAGCGCTCCTGCTTGAGCGCCGGGTCGGCGTCGTCGGGGGCCTGGAGGTAGTCTTGCAGGGTGTTGAGGGGTATCGCCGGGTCCTCCACCCAGGCCGGGTCGGCCAGCTCGAACGCATCGCTGCGCCAGCCGAACCGGTCCAGGTAGCGCTGGAACTCTTCCCAGAACGCGTTGCCTTCGGGCGAGCGCTGGAGCTCCTCGGGCAGCCGTTCTACTGGCGTATCGGCGATGAGCCGGGCGACGGCCGGTTCGGCCAAGGCGCGTCGGCCGAGCTGCCACAGCGCTTTGCCCGACTCCACGGTGAGGTTTTCGTAGCCCTGAAGCATGAGGTACGGCTCGTTGCCATCGGGCTTCCCGAGGAGCTGCTCGTACACTTCGGCGAAGCGGCTGGCGGCGCCCATGACTGGCATCACCGTCTGCATGTGCAGGTCCCAGGCCCGTGCGCGAAGCCGGGCGGTCTCATCGATGAAGGCGAGCAGTTCCGGCGTGGTCGCACTCGCATAGTCGTGGTCGCGCAGGCGCTGATTCATCGCCTGCACCTCCGGCAGATACTCCTGCTCCCACGTTTGGGTGAGGCCGGGCAGGCGGCGGAGCATCTCTTGCTCCACCTTAGGCCACCAGGGAGGGGGGAACGACGTCGTCTCCTCCAGGAACTCCATCGCGCCGTAGCAGTAGCCGTTCGCGATAAAGACTCGGTAGTTGATTGGGATCGCCAGCGCCTGAAAGCCGCGGCTGGCGCCTTCGCTGAGGGCCTCTGCCTCGAACGTGGCGCTGAGCGGCGTCTTCGGGTGGGGGTGGTGCACCTGGTCCCAGGTCCAGTGCAGCGCCTCCATGGCCGCGTCGGGCCAGTGGACCGGGAAGTTATCAGTGGTGGACATGCTCACGTTCGCGCTCCTCCTCGCTGGGCGGCGCTATGGTAGCAAGGTGATATGGGCGCGACAAGCGGCCGCTAGCATATACTCGATCCGCGTGGCGAGCTATGATAGCCGAGATCGCACGCAACCACGTATCCACGTACCGAGGAGGTGAGACCATGCGACAGACGATCTCGCCGCTGGCCGCGCGCCGGCTGCTAGGCGGTGGGCCGGTGGCGCTGGTGACGACGGCCTGGCGCGGCAACTACAACGTCATGCCCGGCGTCTACTTCACTCCGCTCAGCTTCGACCCGCCGCTCATCGGGCTGGCGGTGCATCCGTCTCGCCATACCCACGACATGATCAAGAGCAGCGAGGAGTTCGCGCTCAACCTGCCCGGCCTTGAGCTGCTCCACCACTGTCAGTACCTGGCGAGTGTCAGCGGTCGCGAGGTGGACAAGCTGGATCTGACGAAGCTGCCCACCTTCCGCGCTCGCCATGTCGAGGCGCCGCTGCTGGAGGGCTGCGTCGGCTACATCGAGTGCGGCGTCGAGGACGCATACCCGATCGGCGACCACACCCTCTTCGTGGGCATGGTGGTAGCCGCCCAGATCGAGGAGGATGCCTTCGACGGAACCTGGCGCCTGACCGACCCCGACCTGAAGCCGCTCCACTACCTGGGGCTGAATCACTACGGCGTGTTGGAGGGACGGCTGGAGGCGCGCCTGCCTCGCTCGGAAGAGGAGGCGTCGACGGAAGAGCAGGTAGGGGAGGGGCTGGAGGAGGCGGCAGCCGAGACGCGGGGGCAGCTCGAGCGCGAGGCCGAGGAGGCGGATCGCCGCCGCCGCGAAGGCCGCGCTCCACACGACGGCGATCGACACGACAGATAGCTGGTCTGAGCTCTTGCGGCCGAGGGCCTGCGACAGATCGTCGCTGGGCAGTGGGTTAGCTTGTGACTCTTGACTATCGTAGCCGAGCCTTTCCAGGCTCGGCGGCGGCGAGGCTAGAAGGCCTCGCCTACGGAGAAGCACGCGGCGTATCCAAACTGACCCGCGGCGCCGTCTGGGAGGGGCTTGACAGCCACTGCAGCCGGTGCTATCGTTTTCCTCAGAACACTCGTTCCGAATGAAAGAGCGAAGGAGGCGTGTTGTGAAAGGACTCTCCGACAAGCAGCAGAGGATATTGGAGTTCCTGCGCCAGTTCATCCGGGATAAGGACTACCCGCCCAGCATTCGTGACATCCAGTTGGGCTGCAAGATCAGCTCAACCTCCGTTGTCGACTACAACCTGAAGGCGCTGGAGCGGCTGGGCCACATCCGCCGCGACCGCGAGGTCTCGCGCGCCATCGAGCTGCTGGACGGCAGCGGCCGCCGCCCGCAGTCCATCCCCATCCCCATCATCGGTACCATTGCTGCCGGCCAGCCGATCCCTGTGCCCACGGCGGAGAGCTGGTCCAGCATCGACTACGACAACACGGTGGAGGTGACGCCGGAGATGACCGAAGGCAAGGAGCACGTCTATGCGCTTCAGGTCAAGGGCACGTCCATGATCGATGCCCTGGTCAACGACGGCGACATCGTGATCATGGAGGCGACCAGCTCCGCCGAAAACGGCGATATGGTCGCCGCCTGGCTCAAGAAAGAAGGCGAGGCCACGCTCAAGCGGATCTACTTCGAAGAAGATCGTGTACGCCTTCAGCCGGCCAACAGTACCATGAAGCCGATCTACACCACCCACGATAATGTGGAAGTGCAGGGCCGGGTGCTCACCACCATCAGCCGCCGCTGAGGCAGCCACCGCTAGGCGCACAGCCGCCGCTGAGGCACGCGCGGAGCCGCGCCCTCTCGCGAGCTCCGTCTCCGCGCTCAGACTCCTGCGACGAAGCGTCAGCGTAGCTAATCCACAGCCGCTGGTTTGTTTTAAAGGCCTGCGGGATGAAACCCGCAGCTCCTCCGGTTGCGATATACGAAGCCGCGGGTTTCAACCCGCGGAAGTGGATTCCAGCCACGTGTCAGCCCGTCCGTTGCGCGGACATGTTCTCCCGCTCTCTGCCTAGCCGGCCCGGCGCGGCGGCCCCGCCAGCGTCGCCAGATCGGTGAGCAGGAGCTGGAGCGCCGTCTCGTCGTCGAAGATGCCGCGCTTCACGCTCAGGTCTGCTTCCAGCAGCCGCCGGTATGCCTGCCGCAGCCGCTCGATGGTGTAGGTGGGCGCCTGCTTGAGGATGCGCTGAATGACGAAGCCCTGCACCCCCAGACGGGCGCTGATCTCGGGCGGGCGGACGCGCTGGGCCAGCAGCTCCTTCGTCAGCAGCAGAAGCCGGTACTGGCGGGCGATCATGGCGAGGAGCCGCTGAGGTGGCTCGCCGTCTGCGAGCAGCCGCTGCAGGAGGTCCGCCGCCACGCGCGACCGCCCCTCGATGGCGGCGTCGGCCATGGCGAAGACGTTGGGCTCGCGGGCCGAGCTGATCAGCGAGCGCACATCCTCCTCCGTGACCGGCTGGCCGTTGGCGTAGACGGCCAGCTTCTGGAGCTCGCTGTCCAGCGTCCAGAGCTGGCTGCCCACCAGGGTCGCCAGGGAGACGACCGCGCGAGCCTCCAGCACGACACCGTAGCGCTGCGCCCGCTGGTTGATCCAGCCGGCCACTTCTGCCTGTTTCAGTGCTTTGAAC
>JACZTE010000134.1 GCA_022573935.1 Chloroflexota bacterium | reverse complement strand
TCAAAGGCTGACCAGTCTCCTCCCACTCAGACACCTTAGTCCGTTCAGTCTGGCACGGAGCCCGAGGAGCGCCGGCGCAGTCCGGCACAACGCTCCCCTGTTCTCACCGATTGACCACAGTACCGAGACGTGCTATTGTAGCGATAGTGAGTAAGTGATACTTTACTACTTTGCTACTTACCTAAGAACGGCCGATGCCACTCGCAAAAATGAAGCCCAAGGGCCAGATCACCATCCCCAAGCCAGTCCGCGACCAGTTGGGACTATCCGCGGGTGACTTGGTGGAAATCGACGTAGAGGGAGACAGGTGCATCATCATTCCCCAGCGCGTCGTCCCAGCAGTTCCCGCGCCCAAGCTCTCGGTCACAGAGCAGCGGGCGCTGACCAAAGCCACAAAGAAAATCGCAGCCATCAAGAAGGACTTGGTTACCTCCAGGGGGCTCACCCAAGATGAAGCGGCCGTGGCCGCCAAGGCGGGGCTCATTGACCCGGGCCAAATCTGGTTTTGGCTCGAGGATTGGCAGAAGGGCGAGCGCGAGGCAGAGCGCGACATCATGGCCGGTCGGGTCCAGACGTTCAAAACGCCGGAGGAGTTTCGTAACGCCCTAAAAGCTCTGTGACCCTCATCTGGAATACACGATTCCGGAGAGAGTTCACCGCACTTCCGGGCCTCATCAAGGAGCGAGCCAGAAAACAGCTCGCACTCTTTTCAGAAAATCCCGGGCACCCGTCACTGCGCACGAAGAAGATGGAAGGATGGAGCGACATCTGGGAAGGCCGGATTACGCGTGACTACCGGTTCACCTTTACGGTAGCAGCAGATACCTACACGCTACGCCGGATCGGCCCGCACGTCATTCTGAAGCGGCCGTAGGGCATCCCCGACAGAACCGCCGCAAACCGAATGGACTGGCACGGAGCCCGAGGAGCGCCGGCGAGACCACCTCGGACCCATAATTGCGAATTCCAGAAGATTCCTTATTATCTAAGGCTGCCGTATTATCAGATTCAAGAAAGGAACCGCGTGCCTCAATCCATCTTCGACCCTGACATCTCCGACAGCCTGCAGATCGTCGACAACCGCTACGAGCTGTGCATGGGTCTCTTCGACCGCGCCAGGCAGGTCAACCGGTTGCCGGTGGCCGAGAACGAAAAGCGGCCCAACCCGACCTTGCGTGCCTTTTCCGACTACACCTATGGGGATCCCGACGAAATAGCTTCCGACGATTGACGCTTTAGGGGAAAGGTTTTCTCCTTTTTCCGCCCCGCCCGGGTCTCTACCGGGGCGAAACGACTGGCACAAGCCTTGCGGTGATCCGGGGTGAAGAGCGGCCTGCCCGATGAGCCGAGCCGGCGCGACGCCTCGTCCGGCGCCTGGGTCGTCACCTGGGAGGCGGCCTCCGTCAGCCCATAGGTCTGCACGACGGGAACGCCGCGCCGCTCGCACTCCTCCAGCAGCGGCCGGGGCAGCGGGCCGCCGCCGGCCAGGACGCAGCGCAGGCTATCGGGGTACGGACGCTCGCCGCGAGCCTCGAGCATCCGCCGCAGCATGGTAGCGACGACGGAAACGATGGTGACCTCCTCGTCGTCGATCGCTCGGTTGACGGCGTCTGCGTCGAACGACTCGTGCACCAAGACCGTGCTGCCGTAGATCACACTGCGCAAGAGGATCGAGAGGCCGCCGACGTGAAAGAGCGGCATGCAGGCGAGCCAGCGGTCGTCGCCGCGCAGGCCCAGGTTCAGCGCCGAGCCCATCGCGCTCCAGAAGTAGTTGCCGAAGGTGAGCATGGCGCCCTTGGGCCGGCCGCTGGTGCCGGAGGTGTAGATCACGCTGTGCACCGCCGAGAGGTCGACGCGCTCCCGCTCGAGATCCACACCCTCCGCGCGGCCCTCTTCGCCCCGCTCAGTCAGCTCTGCAAGCGACAGTTGTGAGACAGCGGGCGCTATCTTCTTGAGGCCGGCTGCGCTCTCCGCGTTCGGCTCGTCGTAGACCAGGCAGCCGGCGTCGGCATCGTGGAGCTGCCAGGCGAGCTCGTCCGCAGTCAGCCGAACGTTCAGCGGCACGAGCGCCGCGCCGAGTCTGGGCACGGCGTGAACGATCTGGACGAAGCCGCTCCCGTTTCGAGCGAGCAGCGCTACCCTATCTCCCTCCGCCACGCCTGCCGCCGCCAGCCGGCCCGCCACCGCCGACACACGTCGATCCAGCTCCGCGAAGGTCCAGCGGTCATCGCCGCAGATGAGGGCCAGCCGGTCGGGCGAGAGGCGCGCTCGCTGGCGCAGCCACTCCGGCATCGATTCGCCGTGGGGCATTAAGGCAGCTCCCGTGTAACGCCGCCGTACCGCGCCAGCTTCGCCTCGTCCAGCTCGACGCCAAGGCCGGGGCCGTCGGGCAGCGCCATCGAGCCGTCGCGGACCTCGAGCGGTCGCACGATGAGGTCGTCCGCGAGCAGCGAACCGGTCGCGAGCCCGCAGGCCGGACTGCCCTCGGGAAGCGTGGCAGCGAGATGGAGGGCTGCCGCGACGCCGACGCCGGCATCGATCGTTGTCGTGACGACGGCGCGTGCGCCCGTCTCTTCGGCAAGTTCCACGATCCGGCGCGCCGGCCGCAGCCCGCCGACCACCATCGGCTTGACGACCAGTACGCTCGCGGCGTCGCGCTCGAGTACGCGACGGGCGGCGTCGAGGCCGGTGATCGCTTCATCAGCGGCGATGGGCGTCCGCACCGCCTGTCGGACACGGGCCATGCCGTCGAGGTCGCCGGCCGCCACCGGCTGTTCCACCAGCTCCAACGCGAACTCCTCCAGCGACCGGATCGTCGCTATCGCCCGCTCCGTGTCCCAGGCTCCGTTCGCGTCGATGCGTAGCCGCACCGCCGGTCCGAGCGCCCGGCGCACGGCTGCCACACGCTGTCGCTCTTCTTCGACGCTGGCGGCCATCCCCACCTTCAGCTTCACGCAGGCGAACCCGGCCTCGCGGGCCGAGGCCGCCTCCGACGCCGCCTCGGCCGCGCGTTCCGTTGCGATCGTGGCGTTCACCGCAACGGCGGCGCGAGATCGTTCGCTCAGGAGCCGGGCGACGCTGATGCCGCGTTCGCGCGCGAGCGCATCGCAGGCGGCGGTGTCGAGGGCGCAGGCGAGGGCGGGCGGCATCGCCGCCGCCGGCTGCTCCAGGCAGCCGACGTCGCCCCCCAGCAGTCCGGCCGCAACACTGGCCAGCGCCCGATCCAGCTCACGCGTCGCCTCGGGCCCAGCCGCCGGATGGGGCGACGCCTCGCCCAGCCCGACGACGCCGGCGTCCGTTCGCAGGCGCAACACCAGCCCCTCGCGATGGGTCATCTCGCCGCCTGCGGTCTGGAACGGCGCGCGCAGCGGCAAGCGAAAGCTCGTCCAGGAGAGACCGGTCACGTTCACAGCCGTAGCCCTAGCGCCAGCAGCGCGCCGAAGGCGAAATCGAGCTGGGCCGTTCGCTTGAGGACGGCGTTCAAGCCGGTACCCGTAGCGCCGAGCAACACGCCGCGGCTGAGCATGAGCGCGATAGGCAGCGTCAGCCAAGCGAGCCCGACCCAGATGCTAGCGTCGACGAGCAGCAGCGCCGGCACGCAGGCGTACGGCCCCAGGACGAGCAGCGCGTACTGCACTCGAGTGGCTCGCTCGCCTAGGAGCACCGCCAGGGTGCGCTTGCCCGCCCGCCGGTCCGTCTCGATATCGCGCAGATTGTTCACGACGAGGATGGCGGTGACCAGGAGGCCGACAGGCACAGCGACGAGGAAGGCGGTGGCGCTCACCGTCTCCGCCTGCAGGTAGTAGGTGCCGACCACGGCCACCAGGCCGAAGAAGACGAATACCATCAGATCGCCCAGGCCGTGGTAGCCGAGAGGCCACGGGCCGCCGGTGTAAAGGACACCGCAGAGAATCGAAACCACACCGATGATCAAAAGCGGCGTGCCGCCACGATGCACCAGGTAAGCACCGGGCAAAAAGACCAACGCGAATACGAATACCGTTGCCGCAAGCATCGCCTTCGGCGGCACCAACCCCGACGCCGTGGCGCGCACCGGTCCCACCCGGGCTGCGGTGTCCGCACCCTTCACGAAGTCGAAATAGTCATTGGCGTAATTGGTGCCGACTTGGATCAGCAACGCGCCCAGTAACGCGCAGAGCGCCGCGCCCGCATCAAACGCGCCGTCGTCCAGCGCCATCACCGTGCCGATAAGCACCGGCGCACAGCCCGCCGGCAGCGTCTTCGGACGCGCCGCGTCGCGCCACACCCGCCAATCCCGCGCGCTCATGCGCAGGCCGTACCGAAATGTCCAGGGTTGATTCGTTCGCCGTCACGCATAAAATCATTCTCCTCCAACCTAATTCCCGCCTACTATACACTGGCTTTGGTGGCGTGTTCAGCCGGGCGGCGTTAATTATTTGATCCGGGTGTGTGTTTGCTATAATGGCCGAAGGAGATCTCACATCATGTAC
>JACZTE010000133.1 GCA_022573935.1 Chloroflexota bacterium | reverse complement strand
GGTTCCAAACTCCTCCGCCGTGCCCCACAGCCCACTCGCGGCTTCATCGATTGTTACTCGCACTAAAGTCCATCCGGCAGGTGGGGGAGCGTGAAGGGTCCCCCAAAGGGTGATGAACAAGTTTCCCTGATATGCCGATGGGAACGCTTCGGCGCCGTAATAGTCGATACCGGTGGCGGCGGAATGGAGGCCCAGATCCACCGTCGGCGGGATCCCAGACTGGAAGGCGTCGCAGCCTGGGTAGGGCCAGCCGTAGTCACCTCCATCCTCGATCAGGTTTAACTCATCGATAGTATTGCAGGGCGGGTCTTCGCCGTTGTCCGTGGCCCAGAGTCGTCCCTGGGAGTCGAAGACCAGGTCGTAGGGGTTGCGCACGCCCCGAGCGTAGATGCGGAGTTCGGTTCCGTCCGGGTTTGCCTGGAGGATGGTGCCAGAGCGCTCGTTCCTCAGGATGCAGTCGATGCATTCGCTACCGTTAGTGATGTAGAGCTTACCGTCCGGCCCGAAGACGAGGCCGTTGTTCTGGTGGATCCTTCCTGATAAGCCAGTGATGATGTCCTGGATCTCGTCGCCCACCGTGTCACCGTCCGTGTCCTGTACGATAGAGATCTTGCCCCTAGTGCCCTCCGGCTGGCTGGAGACGAAAAGCTGGCCCTGAGGCGAGAAGGCGATGCCGTTTACCCGATAGAAGTCGCTGGCGAAGACCACTTTCTGCTCGAAGACACCGTCCCCATCGGCGTCCTCCAGCCGAAAGATGGAGCCCTCCCGTTCAGAGACGTAGATCTGGTGGTCCGGGCTGAGAGCAACAGAGGTGGGCTGGTCGAACCCATCCGCGACGACGTGGGCGGAGAAGCCGTCGGGCAATTTGATCTTCGGCGCACACAGGGGAATGACGAACAGGACGAGGGTAGCGGCAAGCATGAGCACCACCGTGGTCAGCAGCGCTGCTATCGCTCGTCTCATGCTCTCGACCTCCTCCCAAGGCGTCGCAGTATTATAGCACCATTGGTGGTGCTATAATCCGTCGCCTAGGTGAGACCGAAGCGCTGGCCGCTGACGATGATAATGCGAGCATAGTCCATCGACCCCATCGATGGAGCTCCCTTTATCCCCACGGCCGTTTCAGCCACCTGATTTCTCTCAGTCGAAGAACGCGGAGTAGTAGTCTGGGTGGGGGCCACTCTGGACGGCCTCATACAGCTCGTCGTAGTTCGCCACCAGCTCGTGTAGCGGCAGCGGGTTCTGCTGGCGGGTGGTATCGAAGAGCGACCGCGGTTCGGCGCCGAGGAACGCCTGCACTTGGGTGTAGGCGCGCTCGCGGTCGTCGAGGATATCTTCGTAGTACAGCTCCATCTTCGGGTGGTCCTGGAACAGCTCGTCGAAGTGATCGGCGGTCATATGGGCCGCGATGTTGAAGTGAACGAGCTCCTCCAGCGATATCGTCGCCTGGATTCTCGGGCCTTCCTCCGGAAGCTCATGCGGCGCCATCAGCCCCAGAAGCCGCAGCGTCTTGCGGACCGCCCGGACGGGGAGCCGCAGCCCGCCCAGCACGGCTGCCCACGCCGCCGCCGGCGCGCTCACCCGCACGGGCTCGGGCTGGCCCTCTCGCATCCAGATCCCCGTCTGCTCGGCGATTCTGAGCGAAGCGAGCATCCGGAGCTTGTTCCGACGCCTCAGATGAAGGACGCGCAGCTCCGTATCCTCGGCCAGCCGCTCCACGACGCCCGGGAAGCCGAAGACGTGGCCGTAGTGATACTTGAAACCGACCGCCTTGATCTTGTCCGGGTACCGGCAGAAGATGCGCTCATCGAGAAAGCGCAGCGGCTCTTCCTGTCGTAGCGCCTTGTCCTCCGCGCTGAAGTTATCGTACCCCTCAACGCCGTACTGGATGAAGTCCAGCGTCTCGTTGAACACCTCGCGAAAGCAGACGATGTTGCGGCTGGAGTTCAATGCCTGGGCCAGCATGTGCGATCCAGTCCTGGCGTCGCTCAGGATGATGAATCGCGTGTAGCCGGGCTGGCCAGCCTTCGCCGCACGCTGGCTCGAGGTCGCGTTCGTTTCACCCATGTTGCAGCACCTCAGTCGAAGAAGGCAGCATAGGGCGTGCCTCGGAACGCCTCGTACAGCTCGTCGTAGTTCGCCAGCAGCTCGCGCAGATGCTCCGGGTTCTGCCGGCGCATGGTGACCGTGAGCCGGCGCGGCTCGACATCGAGAAACGACTGCACCCGATCGAGTACCTGCCTGCGCCGGTCGAGCAGCTCCTCGTAGTACAGCTCTACCTGCGGGTGACCGTGAAAGCGCTCGATGTAGACGGCCTCATCGTGCTCGATCTTCTCGAAGAACGCTCGGCACTCTTGCTCCGAGAGCGTCACGGGCTCGCGGCGCTGCTGCCAGCGACGCTTGGGCCGGAGGAACCTCCAGAGACGGGTAAACGACCTCCGGGGCCGGCGAATCGCCCCAGGCACGTTCGCCGGTCTGAACTTGCTCGCCAGCGTGACTTTCTTATCGTCCAGCCACACGCCGGTCGTCTTCGCGATCTTGTAGGAGACCAGCATCCGGAGCTGGTTGCGTCGCTTGAGGTGTAGCACGCGGAGGTCTGTATCCTGCGCGAGCCAATCGAGCAGGCCATCGTAGCCCCAGAAATGGTCGTACGGCATCTTGAAGCCGACGGCGCGGACTCCTTTAGGGCGCGGGCAGAGGATGCGCTCTTGCAAGAACCGCTTGTAGTCGCTGTCCCGTAACGCCCGGTCTTCCGCGCTGAAACGATCATAGCCCTCAACGTTGAAATCGATGTACTCCTTCGCCGTCCAGTTGAACAGCTCGCGAAAGCAGACGATCTGCTCGCTGGAGTTGAGGTACGAGGCGAGCACGTTGGAACCGGTCCGGGCAGCGCTCAGGATGATGAAGCGCACATAGCCGTTCGATTCTGCCACCTTCGATGTTGGGTTCATGTCGCCACGTCAGTCGAACATCCAGGAATACTGCGTGTCCTGAAACGCCTCGCGCAGCTCGTCGTAGTTCGCCAGCAGCTCTCGCATGGGCGCCACGTTGAGCGGCTGCTGCGAGTAGCTGAGCGTTCGCGCCTGTACACCGAGAAACTGCTGCACCTGGCCGAAGATCGACTGTGGTTCTCTCGCCATCTTCTCGTAGCGCACATCGATGCGCTCGTGCTCCGCGAAGAGCTTATTGTAGTGCCCCTGCGTCCAGCGCACCTTCCGGATGAACTGCTCGCACTCCTCCTTCGTCAGCGTGAGACCGGAAGGCGCATAGCTTCGGGTGGCCGCGCGGGCGCGGAGCCGCTCGACGGCCCGCCCCGGGTGTCGCAGGCCCGCCAGCAGCCGCCGCCACCCGATCTGGAGCGGCTGCTGATGGAGTCTCCCCGTCTCCTGGGTGAGCCGAAGCGAGATGAACGCCCGCAGCAGATTCCAGCGCTGGAGGTGGATGACCTGTATCTGTTCGTCCGACGCGAGATGCTCCAGCAAGCCCGCAGCCTCGTACACGGTAGAGTACTCTAGCTTAAAGCCGACGGCGCGAACGCCGGGGCCATGATCGCAGAAGATCCGCTCCTGAAGGAAGCTCCTGAAGTCCCGCTCCCGCAATGCCTGATCTCGCGTGCTGAAGTCGTCGTAGCCATCCACGCCAAAGCCGACGCGGCCTACGGTCACCTTAAAGACATCGCCAAAGCAGACGATCTCTGGATGCGAGTTCAGCGCCTGCGTCAGCCAGGTCGAGCCTGTGCGGCCGGCCGTGAGCACGATGAAGCGGACGTAGCCGGTCGATTCCACCGCCGTCTCCTCACGGCTCGATGTTGGTTTCATGCCACGTCAGTCGAACATCCAGGCGTGCTTCGAGTACCGGTACGCCTCGAACAGCTCGTCATAGTTCGATAGCAGCTCGGGCAAGGGCTCTGGGTTCTGCTTGACCAGGCTCACCGTGAGCGGCTCCGGCTCGACGCCGAGAAACTCCTGAACCTGGCAAAAGACCTCCTCCCGGTTCTCCACGAGGTCCTCGTAGAATAGCGATAGCTTCGGATGGTCGCGGAACAGGTCGTCAACATGAGCGGCGTTCTGCTTAGCCCAGATGATGGCGTAGAAGAGCTCTTCCTTCGACACCGACACCTGCAGGCGGGCGATCTTCCGGCTAGGCTGCGCAAGCTGAATGATCCCCCGCAGCCTGGCTGCTACCCGCCGAGGATGGCGAGCCGCTCGTAGCACCCTGGCCGGCGTGAGCTTGGACCTCACCGGCTTCGCCCAAATGCCCGTGGCCTCCGCTAACTTCCGCGAGACCGCCCTCTTGAGGATGTTGCGTCTGCGCAAGTGCAGCACGCGGATCTGCGTGTCCTGAGCCAGGTGTAGCAAGAGATCGTCGGCCGAACCGGCCCGGACGCTCACGAGGAGCTTGAAACCGACTGCCCCGATCTGGTCCGGATGCTGGCCATAGATGCGCTCGTGGAGAAAGGCTCAGAAGTCTCGGTCTCGCAACGCTCGGTCTTCGGCGCTGTTGTTGTCGTA
>JACZTE010000132.1 GCA_022573935.1 Chloroflexota bacterium | reverse complement strand
CGTCGAACCACTCCACCAGGAGGCCGTTCCAGATGAGCACCTTGTCGGTCTCGCGAATGCCCGGCACCACACCCTTGAGCACCTGCTTGGTGTGCTCTGGACGGCCGGGCGGAACGCCGTAGGGCACCACGCCGACGAGGTCGTGCAGCGTGCTGTCGCGGTCGTAGACCTCGGGCGTGATCAGGCCAAGCACGCTCAGCGCGCCTACCCAGACATCGCGCTGGCGCTCGTTCGAGCAGATGATGTAATCCGCCAGCGTGAACTGGAGGTTCAGATAGCGCTGGTTGGCGGCCATCCAGCTCTTTCGCCCCTTTCGAAAAGCCTTCCTCTTCGACAGCTCCATCCACTCGATGAAGAGCGCGGTGAACGAGTCGAGCACGAACAGCTTATGGGCGAACAGTGGGATCACGTGAGGCGGGAAGTTGCGCGAGATGATGATGTCGTGATCGCGCATCTCGCGCACACTGCCCCACTGACTCTCGTAGCGGACCAGGCGGACGCGCGGATGGGGCGGCGGGATGTCGGGCTCGTTGGGCACAGCGAGGGTGACCTGCGCCTCGGGCAGCTGCTCGGCCAGCACGCGGGCCATGTGGTAGGCGCGAATGCCGGTGCTGGCCATGTCCCGGGCGACAACGCCGCGGCTTAAGACGAGAATCTTCGCCATGAGCGCAGGGCTACCCTCGCTTCCCGTCCTTGAGCACCCGCCTGACCCGCCCGATGGTATCGACGGTAGAGCGCTCGAGAGCGGGGAGCAGCCGCTGGCGCGTAAGCAGCGCGATCTTCTCCAGGCCGCGGGAGAGCTCGTAGGCGGTGGCGCGCCGGAGAAGGGGAAGCAGCCGCTCGCGCTTATCGGCGGCGATGCTCTCCGGATTGCGGGCGAACTCGACGATGGGCTCCAGCACCCGCTCCCAGCTCAACTCTTTCTTGACGGCGAGCAGGTTGCCCTTGCAGCGCCGATAGAACTCCTGATCGTCGACGAGGCGAAGGATAGCGGAGGCGACAGCGTGGGCATCCCTCTCAGGCACGACGACGCCGAGGGGGTCTCGTGCCACGCGCTCCGCCAGCACATCTCCCTCGGTACATACAATCGGCAGCTGCGCCCAGAAGAGGTCGACGAACCGCGTGCGGTACGCGTAGCGCGCCTCCAGGCTATCGAAGCCGGTACACACGCCGATGTCTGCTTCGGCCAGGTAGTCGCCAATCTCGTCGTACGGCACCCAGCCCGATTTGAAGAACACGTACCGATCGTAGAGGCCAAGCTCTTCGCTCAGCTTGACCGCTTGCTGGGGTAGATGGAAGAGGAGCCCGGTGACAAAGTCGGGGTGCTCCACACCCAAGAAGTACAGCTTCACGTCATCACGAACGCGGCTCACCTCCGCCATCGCGCGGATCGCCGTTTCCGCGTCCAGCCACTCCATGATGCTGCCGTTCCAAATGATCACCTTGTCGGTTTTGCGAATGCCCGGCACCACGCCCTTCAAGACTCGGCGGCCCTTGCGAGGACGGCCGGACTGCACCCCGTACGGCGCTACGTCGATGAGGCGGCGCAACGTCGTATCGCGATCATATGTCCGCGGCGGTATCAGCCCTGCGATGCTCAGGGCGCCGACCCAGAGGTCGCGCTGGCGTTCGTCGGAACAGGAGATGTAATCCGCCAACGTGAGCTGCATCATGAGAAAGTGACGCCGAGAGGTGTACCAGAGTCTGCGTTGTGAAGGATCGAGGACCCTCATTGATAGCGTCAGCCATTCGATGAATAGGGCGGCGTAGACATCAAGGACGAACCGCTTGTGGAAGAAGAGTGCGATAGCGTACGGCGGGAACTCGCGTGCGATGATAAGGTCGCTCTGGAACATGAGGCGCATGATACGCCAGGGGTTGCCCTGCCGCACCATACGCACCCGCTCGTGGGGCGATGGGATGTCAGGCTCGTTCGGTACTGCAAGCGTCACCTGTGCCTCCGGGAGCTGCTCGGCCAGCACCCTGGCCAGGTGGTAGCTGCGGATACCGGTGCTGGCCATGTTCCGCCCGACAACGCCCCGGCTCAGCACGAGGATCTTCGTCATCGCTGGTCGCTGTTGCGTAGCGATTCGTACAGGAACCTGGCCGACTGCGAGACGAGTGGCGAGATGAAGGGGATGAAGCCGTGGTCATCGGTCTCAGCGAAGGCGTGCGCCTCCCGCCCCAGGCGCGCGAGCAGGTAGTCGGCGATGCGAGTGAGGAGCGGAAGAAACCGTTCTCGCTTCGCCACAGCATACGAGGTGTCGTCGCGGCAGAAGCGCACCAACGGCTCCAGCGTCACCTCCCACTCCAAGGAAGGCTTGATCGCCCGCAAGTTCTCCACGCACTGTTTCAGGAAGGCCTTGTCATCGACGAGACGGCGGATCGCATCGGCGATGGCGGTAACATCGCCCGGCGGAACGACGATGCCCAGGCCCTCATCCTCTACCAACTGAGCGAGGATGTCGCCGTGGGTGCAGATGATCGGCAGCTCCGCCCAAAAGAGATCGAGGAAGCGCGTTCGATGTGAGAAGTGCGTCTCCGAATTATCGAAGTAGGTGCAGAGGCCAATGTTCGATTCCATGAGGTAGTTCTTCACCTCCTCATGGGGCACCCAGTCGAATACGAAGAAGACCGACCGGTCGTAGAGGTCCAGATCCTTGGCTAGCTGCAGGGCCGACTTGAACCGCGACCCTGTGCCCAGCGAGGCGAGGCCGGGGTATTGGACGCCCAGAAAGAGCGCCTTGATGTCGTCACGCTCCTTGGAGAGGAGGTGAAGCGCCTGTAGGAAGGGCTCCGGGTCGTACCAGTGCACCGTGCCGCCGTTCCAGATGATGACCGTGTCACTCTCCTTCACGCCGGGGAAGACGCCTTTGAAGACCTGTGTATCGTGCTGAGGCTTCTCCGGCCGAACGCCGTGCGGCGCCACATCGATCAGCCGGCGCAGGCTATCGTCCCGGTCGTACCCGATCGGGTCGATGAGGCCGAGGGCGCTCAGCATGCCGATGTAGGAGTCGCGCTGGCGCTCGTTGGCGCAGAGGACGAAGTCGCCGAAGGTGAGCTGCATGGGCAGGTAGGTGCGGCTCTCGTTCATCCAGAGCGTCCGGTTGACGCCCCGGTCACGAGCCTCGCCCTTCGTCAGCTCCATCCACTCCATGAAGTACATACTGAACAGATCGACCACGAACTTCTTCTGCGGGAAGAGAGCGATGTAGTGGGGTGAGAAGCCAGACGAAATGATGATATCGTGCTGGGCGATAAGCGAGAGCGTCGAGACGAACCCGTAGGTGACCGTTCGCACGCCCGCGATCTCGGGCCGATCGAACAAGTTTGGAACCGCGAGCGTGACCTCGTCGTCGGGCAACGCCTTCGCCAGCACCCGGGCCATGGCGAAGGCGCGGATACCCGGACTCGACATATATTTGCCGGATGAGCCGCGGCTAATGATGAGGATACGTTTCACGTCAGTCATTCAAAAGCAGTAGGCAACGAGGCCGACTCATAGTAGCAGCCGCCTGTTCGTTCGTTCAACGTACCAGTGCCCGCTCTGTAACGGGAGAAGGGTTGTGTATAATGATGGGCGAACGACATATCGAGTTCTATGGAGCACGTATCGATGGCTAAACGCAACCGCTCGCGGCGCATCACGGTTGACCTTGGGTGCGGCGTTCGCAAGATGAAGGGCGCGCTGGGCGTGGACACCGTGGCGGTGCCCGGCGTGGACGTTGTGGCGGACCTCAACCACGGGCTACCGTTCAAGGATAGCTCCGTCGATGCCGTCTACTCCTACCACATCCTGGAGCACATGGACGACTTCCTGGCGACGATGGGTGAGATCTGGCGCGTCTGCCGGCCAGGAGCGCTGGTCTATGTGAAAGCGCCCCACGCCGCCTCGAGTTTCGTGACCTGGAAGGATCCCACCCACCGCCGCGGCCTCTCCATCGCCACCTTCGCCTACTTCGACGACACGTACTTCGATGGCGCCGCCTTCGCCTACTACTCGAAGGCCCGCTTCCGCATCGAGCGGGCGAAGCTGAACTTCACCCTCACCGATCGCAACACGGAGCTGCTGCTCTCGTGGCCGCGGCGGGTGATCAACATGCTGTTCGATACCTTCGCCAACCGCAACCGCCGCTGGCAGTACATTTGCGAACGCTTCTGGGGGCCGATTGTGGGCATTGAGGAGGCGGACCTCATCCTGAGAGCGACCAAGGACGAGGTGAAGACGAGCTAGCCGGCTGGCGCTCTCTCCCCGTCCTCGTCCAGCGTTTCTAGCGGACGCCGCCAGCGCATGACAAGGAAGTCGCTCGCGGTGGGCATCCCGTGCGCGACGCGATCGAGTCCGTTCAGAAGCTTGAAGGCGACGGCATGAGGAAGGCGATCCAGCAGCCAGCCCCAGCCAGGGAAGGCCCAGAGGAGCGAAACCCCGTACACCTCCTCCAACTCCAGCCATGAACCGGCGAAACGCTTCAACGCCGGCAGGTTGGCCTCAAACGTGTGCTCGTGGGGCACAGGCGTGTCCCAGAACAGCCTCTTCCCCGATGGGA
>JACZTE010000131.1 GCA_022573935.1 Chloroflexota bacterium | reverse complement strand
AATGATGAGCCCGTTCGCCAGGGTGCTGTGCTCGAACCCCTGGCCGATCGGGTCGGGCAGCGCGGCGACGTCGCGCACGTCGGAGGCGATGGCGTCGAGCCGCTCGGGCGTGAGCACCATCCGGTCGATGATGTAGCCGGTGACGCCGGCTTCGCGGGCGGCCTGTAGGTCGTGCTGGTTGGCGCGCAGGATCTCGTCCTGATGGGCGGTCAGCGCGTCGGCGATGGCGAGCAGCGCCCGGTTCTTCGCGTCGCTGCCGAGCGTGGCGAGCCGTCGCGCCGCCTGTTTCGCTTGGCGGCCGATCGCTTGCAGGTCTACGCTGGCGGTGGTGGTCATGAGCATGCTCCGATTGAATGAGGGACAGGATTTCGCCTGGTGTCGTCGGGCTGAAGCCCGGCCCGCAAACAGAGATGATGTGGGGACAGTGTACCGATTATTGCGAAAAATGAGAAGCGGGAGACGCTTCGAGAAGCTTAGGGTGACAGAGATCCACGGCGAACGAAGGTCGCCATCATGATCGAAGGCCAGGCTTAAGCCTGGCCTTCGGGTGGCAAGTAGGCTGTGGCTCCCTCAGTCCACGGCGACGAAGACTTGGCCGTTCTCTTCTTTCGTCTCGTAGGTGGGGACGGCCTGCCGCATGAAGGCAGGGAGGGTGGCGTCGTATACCAGCTTGAGCATGCCCGGGCGCTGTACCCATTTGGCCACGCAGCCGTCGGTCACGTCGAACTCGGCGCCGTGCCAGGGGCACTCGAGCAGGGTGCCGCGCAGCGTCCCCTTGCCGAGGCGGGCGCGCAGGTGGCTGCAGCGTCCGCCCACGGCGAAGAGCTGTCCGCCCACTACCCGGCCGACGGCGATCTCCTTGCCGCGCGCCTTGAGCTGCCGCACTTCGCCCTCCGGAAGCTCATCGGACCGGCATACGGAGACGAAGGTATAGGCGGGCGATTCCTTCCCTTTCGGGGCTTCCGTTTTCTTGGCATCGACGGCCACGGCATGTTCCTCCCGCAATCTGCGCTTAGCGACCAGAAGATAGCAAACGACGCTGGCAGGAACAAGGATGCTGGTTCGGCCTAGTCGAAGAACGGTTCGTATCGGCTGCCCGAGCTAGGCCTGCTCCTCCGGCTCCTGCGTCGGCGATAGCAGCTCGCGGGCGCGTTCTAGGTCGCTCTGCTTGACGAACAGGTCGTGGTCGTTGCCGAACGACCCAGCCTCGTGGGTAACGGTGAGGAAGTTCATGTTCTTTACCATTGCAGGGATGCCGTTGTCCTCGAGGATGCCTCGTGACATCTGCGCTTCCGTCTCGCTTAGGGCAGCGGCCAGCTTCACGATCGGGTCGCCGCTGGAGAAGAACCGACGCAGCCAGCGCATCACAGCAGCACCAGGTTGTTGCGATGCACCACCTCGGCTCCATACTGGTGGCCCAGGATGCGGGCGATGCGGTCGGAGCGGACACCGCGGATCGCCGTGACCTCCTCGTGGCCATAGTTGGTGATGCCGATGGCGATACGGCGGCCGTCGTCCCCGTAGATCGAGACGGTATCGCCCCGGTCGAAGCGGCCTGCCACCTCGCTCACGCCGGCCGGCAGCAGGCTCTTCCCGTGCGAGAGCAGCGCCTTCGCCGCGCCCGCATCGACGATGATCTTGCCGCGCGCGGCCAGCCCGGCGCGCATCCAGCGTTTTCGGCTTTCGAGGCGATCGGTCGTCGCCGGGAAGAGCGTGCCCAGCGCCTCGCCCTGGGCCAGGCGCTCCAGCACGTTCGGCTCGTGTCCGCTGGCGATCACCACGTCGGCGCCGCCGCCGCAGGCGAGGCCGGCCGCCTGGAGTTTGGTGATCATGCCGCCCACGCCGTGCGCCGTCTCCGAATCGCCCGCTAGCTGCTCGATCTCAGGCGTGATCCGATCGACACGGTGGATGAGCTGAGCGTCGGAGTCGCGACGCGGGTCGGCGGTGTAGAGGCCGGCCGTGTCCGTGAGCAGGGCGAGGAGATCGGCGTCGACGAGGTTGGCCACCAGTGCAGAGAGGTTATCGTTGTCGCCGATGTGGGCGTCCTCGATCTCCTCGACGGCGACGACATCGTTCTCGTTGACGATCGATACCACGCCCAGCTCCAACAGCGACAGCAGTGTGTTGCGGGTGTTGAGGTAGCCGACGCGGTCGGCCAGGTCGCGGCGGGTGAGCAGCGTCTGGGCGACGACCAGGTCGTGCTTGGCGAAGAGCCGGTCGTACGACTGCATAAGGTGGCTCTGGCCGACCGATGCGAGCACTTGGCGCAGGCGGAACTCCTTGCGGGCGGCTCTTCGCCCGTCCGGCTTCTCCTCATTCATGTTGAGCCGATGGCGGCCGGCAGCGATGGCCCCGGAGGTGACGATGATGATGTCAACGCCTTTCTGTCGCAGCCGGGCCACCTGTCTCACCAGGTCGGACATCACCTTCAGGTCAAGCTGGGCGGTGCCCGCGGTGAGCAGATTGGTGCCGAACTTGGCGACGATGCGACGGTAGGCGCGGGGCTTCTTGACTGCCATCGCTGGCAGTATAGCAAGAGGGGTGAATGAAGAGCCGTGGTTTTTGCTTGGCACCCGCGCAACGACCCCTACAGGCGCTGGTCGAGAAGTCGATAAGTATGTGTAGGCGTTTGTTGAATAATAAGAGTATCCGACTCTTGGTCGGCGTCTGATCCGGGTCTCGGCGGAGGCAACCCACAATGGCAACGGTGCTTGTTGTAGACGACTCTGCGTTCATGCGCAGGCGCTTAGTTTCGCTGCTGCATGAACTTGGCCACGAGACGGAAGAAGCTGCCGACGGCGGGCAAGCCGTGCAGCGTTACAAGCAACTAAGGCCGCATGTGGTGCTGATGGACATTACCATGCCTAAGGTCGATGGCCTAGAGGCGCTGCGTCAGATCATGGCTATCGATCCGAGCGCGAAGTGGCCATGGTCACGGCGCTCGATCAGCAGGGAGTCGTCATCGAGGCCATGAAAACCGGCGCTAAAGCCATCGTCGTAAAGCCCTACGAGCCGGACAAGATTAAGGCGACAGTTGAGAAGCTCGCGGCGTAGCGGCCGCAGGTAGCGAGCGTACCGGGCTCAAGGAACAACGGGGCTGCCGAGGCGCTGCTCGATCCTTGACCCCGTTTTCTTGTACGCTGCTATCGATGCGTATCCTGCTGATCAACGGCCCGAATCTGAACACCCTCGGCCAGCGCGAGCCCGAGATCTACGGCCGCCTCACCCTCGCCGACATCGAGGCGCGGGTGGCCGAGCGGGCGAAGGCGCTGGGCGCCGAGCTGCGCACCTTCCAGTCGAACCACGAGGGCGCGCTCATCGATTACCTCCAGCAGGAAGCGCCCGATGCCGATGGCATCATCATCAACGGGGGCGCGTTCACCCACTACAGCCTCGCGCTGCGGGACGCGCTCGCCAGCGCCGGCACGCCCGCGATCGAGGTGCACATCTCGAACATCTACAGCCGCGAGCGCTTCCGCCGCCGCTCTGTGACGGCGGACGTCTGCCGGGGCATGGTGACCGGCCTCGGCTGGTTCGGCTACATCGCTGCGCTTGAGGCGCTGGTGGAAGAATTAGGAACAGAGTAGGGGCGGGCAGCCGCCCGCCCTGGGCGACCGGATGGTCGCCCCTACGAGCGAGGATAGTAACCCGGGGCAGGCGGACGCCTACTCTATCGAACCGGACGGTACCATGACGAAGCAGAGGATCGAGCGGCTACGGGAGAAGCTGGAGGAGCGCAAGCTGGACGCGCTCTTCATCGCCAGCCCGGAGACGGGCAGCCCGGTGAACCGGCGCTACCTCTCGGGCTTCACCGGCACCTCCGCCTACCTGCTGATCACCAGGGACGACGCTGTCATCGCCACCGACTTTCGCTACTACGAGCAGGCGGAGCAGCAGGCGACGGACTTTCGACTGCATAAGGCTGTCGGTGGCATGGAGAAGTGGCTGCCCGGCCTCTTCGGCGAGAGCCCGGCGGCGCTGGGCGGCCGGCGCGTCGCCTTCGAGGCCGCGCACGTGAGCTATCAGACGCATCGCATGATGCAGAAGGTGGTGCGAGAGCTGCCGGAGACGCAGCGGCCGAAGCTGGTGGCGACATCGAACCTGGTGGAGGGGCTGCGCACGATCAAGGAGCCCGAGGAGCTCGCCGCGCTCCAGGCGGCCGTCGACCTGGGCGACGCCGCGTTCGAGCACGTGGCCGAGCGCGTCGAGCCGGGCTGGACCGAGCGGCAGGTGGCGTGGGAGCTCGAGAAGTATATTCGCGAGCACGGCGGCGACGGCCTTTCGTTCGACACGCTCGTCGGCAGCGGCGAACGCGGCGCGATGCCGCACTGCTTCCCGACCGACCGCGTGCTCAACAAGGGCGAGGGCGTCGTGATCGACATGGGCGTCGAGCTCGATGGCTACATGTCCGACCTCACCCGAACCATCTACCTCGGCAAGCCGGACGACAGGTTCAAGCGCGTCTACGACATCGTGCTCGCCGCCCAGCAGACTGCCGGAGAGCTTGTGGAGGCGGGCATGACGGGCGAACAGGCTCACTTGCTGGCGC
>JACZTE010000130.1 GCA_022573935.1 Chloroflexota bacterium | reverse complement strand
CGCTCAGGGTGACGGGGTGGCCTGCTGTCATGCTGAGCTCGTCGAAGCATCTGTGCAGTGCCCTTCGACAGGCTTCGGCGCGAGCTCAGCCGAACGGCTCAGGGTGACAAGACCAGCGTCTCCCGTCCCGTCGGGCAGATCTCCAGCAGGCAGCAGTCCCGGCAGCGTGGCCGCGACCGGCAGGCCTGCTTGCCGTGGAGGACGATCAGCGCGTGATAGCGACGGTACGTGCTCAGATCAGACGGCAGCGCATCTTCAAACCAACGCTGCCACACGGCATAGCCGTCGCGCTCCGGCCCTAGGCCCAGCCGGCGAAAGAGGCGCACCGAATAGGCATCGACCTCGAACACCGGGTGGCCGGCCGCGTAGAGGAGGATAGCGTCGGCGGTCTCCGGCCCGATGCCGTGGGTCGCGAGCAGCCGCTCGCGCAGCTCGTCGCGTGGCAGCGCCAGCAGCCGGTCGAGACCACCGCACGCTTCGGCGAGCAGGGCGAGGGCGCGCAGCCGTCGCGCCTTGGTGAGCGGCATGCCGGCGGGCCGCAGGAGACCGGCCAGCTCCTCTTCGGAACGCCGTAGCGTCGCCTCCAGCGAGCATGCGCCGGCCGCCCGCAGCCGCTCGATGGCGCGCTCCACGTTCTCCCACGCGGTGTGCTGCACCAGGATCGCGCCGATGCAGATGTACTCCGGCGATGTGTCGGGTTGCCAGTGCCAACCGTCGAAGTCGTACGCGGCATCCAGTCGAGCGAGGATATCCGTCAGCTTGCGGCGAACGCTCACCGCTCGGATGGAGGCCCCAGCACCCACTCGGGTACCGTCGCCTCGGCGACGCTGTCGTAGTAGGGAATGTATGGCTTCACGTCGACCACGGGCGTTCCATCGATCGCGTCCAGGCCGGTCACGCGCAGGATGTTGCGCCGGCGGCGGAGCAGCGGTACCACCGCCACGCCCAGCGCTGTCGGCCGGCGCTGACTGCGGGTGGCGAGCACGCCCTGCTCGGGCAAGCTCGAATCGCCTCGCAGTTGGATATGGCCGTCTGCGCGCTCTTCGTCCGGCACCCGATGGCAGTAGAAGACGACGATCACGTGCGAGTACGCTTCGATGCCGTCCAACGCCTCCATCAGCTCATCGCGAAAGATGAGATCGGAGCGGACCTGCTCCCAACCTTCCATCATCGGTTCGGACACGTTGTTGCGGACAACGGCGATGGGCCGCAGGCTTACCGGCTCGCGGGGGACCGGCCCTCCGCCGAAGCCGAAGACGCGTAGCACATTATCGACAGGCCGTCTCACCCAGCGCATGTCTTACTCGCTCTCAGCGCGGCGATCGATTCAATCGTATCGTTCCAAGCCGCGCGCTGTAGTATAGCGTCCTCCGGCCAGCCGAAGAACCGCCGGATCACGCCGAGCGAGACGACATATTTTGCCTAGCCCTCGTGTATCCCAGACTCGTATCTGTGCTATACTTAGATTGAGCTTCGGAATGGATAGACCTCCGCCATCTCCACCCCACAGCACAGGATCTCCGGGGATGCTCGCAAGCACGTCATGCGAATCATGATCTGCGCGCAGGCGGCAACCGCTCGGCGCGCGATAGACGAGGAGCAACTTGGCTCGACAGCAAACGAAACAGCGCACAGCTAAGCCAAAATCAGGCGCCAACGACAAGAAGCGCGCCCGTCCCAACGACTATACCGCCAGCGATATCCAGGTCCTCGAAGGGCTGGAGGCCGTCCGCCGTCGTCCCGGCATGTACATCGGCAGCACGGACGAACGCGGCCTCCACCACCTCATCTTCGAAATCGTCGACAACGCAATCGACGAGGCGATGGCCAACTTCTGCGACCACATCTGGATCACGATCCAGGCGGACGGTCACGTATACGTGCGCGACAACGGCCGGGGCATCCCCATCGATAAGCACCCTCGTACCGGCAAGTCAGCGTTGGAGACGGTGATGACCTACCTCCACGCCGGCGGTAAGTTCGGTGGGCAGGTGTACAAAGTCTCGGGCGGGCTGCACGGCGTTGGAGCCTCCGTCGTCAACGCCCTCTCTCAGGAGATGTGGGTGGAGGTGCACCGCGGCGGCAAGATTCACCGTCAGGAGTACGAGCGCGGCCACGCGACGACGCCCGTGCGCACTGTGAAGCAATCGCTCTACCCCTACCTGAACGACCAGACGCCCAGCGATACCGGCACGATCGTCTGCTTTTTGCCTGATGCTAAGGTCTTCGAGTCGCTCAACTATGACTATCAAACGCTGGTCCAGCACTTCCGCGAAGCCGCATACCTGACCAAAGGCGTCTGGATCCAGCTCATCGACGAGCGTGACGACCGCGAGGTTAATTTCTGCTTCGAAGGCGGCGTCTCCAGCTTCGTCCGACACCTCAACAAAGACCGCGAAGTCGTACACCCCCGCCCGATCTACATCGAGAAAGAGACGGACGACACCGTCGTCGAGTGCGCCATTCAGTACAACGAAGGCTTTTCCGAGGGCACGTTCTCCTTCGCTAACTGCATCAACACCATCGACGGTGGCAGCCACCTCACCGGCTTCCGCTCCGCCCTGACCCGCGTCCTGAACGACCAGGCCCGCAAACAGAAGATCCTCAAAGACAGCGACCCCAACCTTACGGGCGAGGATGTGCGAGAAGGCCTGGTGGCGGTGATCAGCGTCAAGCTGGCCGAGCCTCAGTTCGAAGGCCAGACGAAGACCCGCCTGGGCAACCCGGAGATCAAGGGGCAGGTGGAGTCCGTCGTGGGCGAGGAGCTGAGCATCTTCCTCGCGGAGCACCCCTCCGAAAGCCGCCGCATCATCGAAAAGTGCATCATGACCTCCCGCGCCCGCGACGCCGCTCGCAAGGCGCGCGACCTAGTCACGCGCAAAGGGCTGCTCGACGGCGCCAGCCTCCCCGGCAAGCTGGCCGACTGCTCCGACCGCGATCCGAAGCACTGCGAGCTCTACATCGTCGAGGGTGACTCCGCCGGCGGCTCCGCCAAGCAAGGGCGCGACCGGCGATTCCAGGCGATCCTGCCGCTCAAGGGCAAGATCCTCAACATCGAAAAGGCGCGGCTGGAGAAGATGCTCGCCCACGAAGAGCTGCGAGCGCTCATCACCGCACTCGGCACCGGCTTCGGCGAGCACATGGACCTGGGCAAGCTCCGCTACCATCGCGTTATTATCATGACCGACGCCGACGTCGACGGCTCGCACATCCGCACGCTGCTCCTCACCTTCTTCTTCCGTTACTACCGCGAGCTGATCGACGCGGGCTATCTCTACATCGCCCAGCCGCCGCTCTACCGAGTCACCAAGGGAAAGACATCAGAGTGGATGTATACGGAAGAAACAAAGGAACGATGGCTGGCCAACACCGTCTTCAAGGACGTCAATATATTCTCGAAGGACAAGAAGGTATCTCTTCGTGGTGCGGACGTCGCAAAGGCATTAAGAGCGCTCAAACAATTCGGGTCCTGGTTTAGCGAACTCGGGTTACCTTGGGAAGTTGGTAAAGTACTTCTGAAGGCACCTCCGGGGAGTTACAAGATTGACTTCACAAGTGCGTCGGCAATGCAACCCGTCAGAGCATGGTTTGAAGCGGTCTTCTCTTGTGAATCCAAGTCTGATCCCGAAACGAAGGAATATAGTCTTACCGTGAATCTCGGCGGGAAGAAAGTGGAGCTCGGTCGCAAATTGTTCGAATCTCCTGCGCTTCACAGGTGCATCGAATTATATCCTTCTGTCGAGGAACTTGTGGCAGGTGCCACGTATACAGTCGTGAAGAAAGACAAAACGATAGGTACCGATATCCCGTGGAAAGACTTGGCGGGAGTCCTAGAAGGTCTTTCTGACAAGTCAGGTATCACCCTTCAGCGCTACAAGGGTCTGGGCGAGATGAATCCGGAGCAGCTCTGGGACACCACGCTGGATCCTGAACGCCGTACCCTGCTGCAAGTGGGCATCGAGAACGCCATGGAGGCGGACATCGTCTTCTCCAGCCTCATGGGCGAAGAGGTAGCGCCGCGCAAGAAGTTCATCCAGGCTCACGCCGCCCAGGTGCGAAACCTGGACGTGTAGCCGAACACTACCCCATCAACCTCGCGAAAGCCCTGGGAAATGCTCCGGCCCGTAACGGAAGGCCCGGAATATCATGTTGCTCATGCCGAAGACCGGCGCCTCGAAGAAATGCGGGCTGATGTACTCCCAGACGATCTCTCGCTCCGTCGTTACCTCGAAGAGCCTTCCCGACTGGCCCTCGCACACGAGCGTATTGCCGTTAGGCAAGCGTTGGACACCCGAGATATAGCTGCTCAAGAAGCTAAACCGGGCGGACTGATCCCAGTACTCCCAGGCGACTGTGCCCGATTCAGGTTCCACCTCGATGACGCTGGAGTAGATCAGCGGATTCGCACGGCGGCGCGACCCGTTATTGAAGAGCAATACGTTGCCGTTGGGCAGCAGGCTGGGATGGTGCTGCTGGGCCAACAAGTCCCAGCCCAGCTTCCAGACAAACTTCCCAGTCGTCCGGTCGATGCGGGCGACAGTCGAGATATTGCGAAAGCTAACCAGCACTTCCCCGCGCGGCAGCGGC
>JACZTE010000129.1 GCA_022573935.1 Chloroflexota bacterium | reverse complement strand
TCGGCGATATCACCGGCCAGGCCATCCTCCACGTGATCTACGAACAGATCCTCAAGCTCGGCGTCACGGTCTACGAGGAGTACTACTGCACCTCTCTGATCGTCGAAGACGGCGTCGCCCTCGGCGTCGTGGCGCTGCCGATGATGACCGGCAACCTCACGCCTGTGCAGGGGTCGGCTATCGTCATGGCCACCGGTGGTCTCGGCCGGGTCTATTCGCCAACCTCGAACGCCCTCGCCTGTACCGGCGATGGCATGGCCATCGCCTATCGGGCTGGAGCGCCCCTTCAGGACATGGAGTTCATGCAGTTCCACCCCACCACGCTCAAGGACTCCGGCGTCCTCATGACGGAGGGCGCTCGCGGCGAAGGTGGCTATCTGCTCAACAAGGACGGCGAGCGCTTCATGGAGAAATATGCCCCCAACAAGATCGAGCTCGCCAGCCGCGACGTCGTCTCCCGCGCGGAGCAGACGGAGATCGACGAGGGGCGCGGCATAGACGGCTGCGTGCTGCTGGACGTGCGGCACCTGGGCGAGGAGAAGATCAATGAGCGCCTCGGGCAGATCCGCGACCTCGCCAAGGACCTCGCCAATACGGACATCGTCTACGAGCCGGTGAAAGTGCGGCCAGGCGCCCACTACGCCATGGGTGGGATCAAGACAGATGTCCATGGCGCATCGCCCGTGCCCGGCCTCTTCGCCGCCGGCGAATGCGCCAACGTCAGCGTACATGGCGCCAACCGGCTCGGCGGCAACTCTCTGCTGGAGACGATCGTGTTCGGCCGCCGCGCCGGCGAGGCTGCGGCACGCTATGCCAAAGAACACGCCAGCCCGCAGCCGCTCTCGGAGTCGGTGCTCCAGCGCGACCAGGCGCTCATGAGCTCGCTCATGGAGCGGTCACACAGGGGCGACGGCGGAGACCGCCCCGCCGTTATCCGTGGTGAGCTAGGCGAGATGATGCACCACCAGGTGGGCATCTTCCGCAGCCGCGAGGGCCTGGCGTCCGCGCTTGAGAAGGTGCGGGAGCTTGAGAAGCGATACCAAAGCGTCCGGCTTGAGGACACCGGCAAAGTCTTCAACATGGACCTGATCACCGTCCACGAACTCGGCTTCATGCTGGACATTGCCCACACGATGATCAGCGGCGCGCTCGCGCGGGAGGAGAGCCGCGGCGCTCACACCCGCCGCGATTTCCCGGAGCGCGACGACGAGCATTGGCTCAAGCACACACTCGCGCACGCTACGCCGGAAGGACCGCGCCTTGAGTACGGCCCCGTCACCATCACGAACTGGCAGCCGGAGGTAAGGACGTACTGATGAAAGTTCGCCTGAAGGTCAAGCGTCACGACCCCGAGGCCCACGGCGGCCAAGCGTCTCGCTACAGTGACTACACTATCGACGTCCCGGAGCACATCACCATCCTCGACGCCCTCCTCGAAGTGCGCGACTATCACGACGGCAGCCTCGCCTTCCGCTACTCATGCCGGAGTGCCATCTGCGGCTCCTGCGGCATGCGCGTCGACGGCCGAGGCCGTCTCACCTGCAAGACGAAGGTGACCGATCTGGTGAAGACGGAAGGCCAGGAGATCCTGGTCGAGCCGATGGGCAACATGCCCGTCATCAAGGATCTGGTGACGGACATGGAGATGTACTGGAGCAAGATGGATCAGGTGACCCCCTGGCTGCAGCCGGCCGACCCCGGGCCTGAACGAGAGAACCTGGTGTCACATGAGGCGATGCTCGACCTGGCACAGACGATGGGCTGTATCCATTGCGGCGTCTGCGTCTCCGACTGCCCGGTGCTGGAGATCGACAAGAGCTTCATCGCGCCGGCGGCGCTGGCTAAGGCCCACCGCTTCGTCGACGACCCGCGCGATGCCAAGACAAAGGAGCGCCTGGAGGAGCTGAGTGCCGTGAAAGGCGGAATCTGGGACTGCACGCGCTGCAACATGTGCGTGGAGGTCTGCCCCAAGGACGTGCGGCCGATGGACCGCATCATGCAGCTCCGCGAGCTGGCGGTGAAGGCCGGCGTCGCCAGCGGTACCGGCGCCCGCCACGGCGAGGCCTTCGTCGACTCCGTCCAGCGGCTCGGCCGGCTGGATGAGATGCGACTGCTGCCCGCTTCGGTCGGCTTCTGGAACGCCCCGCGTCTGTTGCGCGAGATGCCCGGCGCGCTCCGCATGTTGCGAGCGGGCAAGCTACCCTGGAACCACGCCTTACCATGGCGCAAACCCATCGCCGGCATCAAGCACGTGCGCCGGCTGTTCGATCGCGCAAGGCGCGAGAAGAAAGAGGTCTCTTCGTGAAGTACGCATTCTGGCCCGGCTGTGTCTCTAAGGGCGCTTGCCCGGAGCTCTACGATTCGATGATCAAGACCTCCGCCAAGCTCGGCATCGAGCTGGAGGAGATGTACGACGGCAACTGCACCGGCGCGGGCGTGATCAGCGAGCACGAGCCGGAGCTAGCCGACGCGCTGAACGCCCGCAACTTCGCGATCGCGCAGAAGATGGGGCTCGACCTGGTCAACATCTGCTCGACTTGCCAGGGGGTGCAGAGCCTGGTGCAGGAGAAGCTCGATCGAGACGAGGAGTACCGGGCGAAGATCAACGCGCAGCTCGCCGAAGAAGGGCTGGAGTATACCCCCGGCCTCGTAATCAAGAACTTCATGTGGGTGCTGGTGGAGGACTACGGCCTCGACAAGCTGAAGGAGCATGTCACCAGGCCGCTGTCCGGGCTGCGCTGCGGCCCGTTCTACGGCTGCTACATCCTGCGCCCCTCGCGCATCCTCGGCATGGAGGAGCACCCGGAGCGCGACAACTACCTCGATCTGATTATCGAAGCCGTCGGCGCCGAGCCGGTCGACTACGAAGGGAAGAACAAGTGCTGCGGCTTCCCCATCCTCACGAACAACCGCAAGAACTCGCTCACGCAGGCCGGCACCCACATCGCCGAGGCGAAGGACAAGGGCGCGGACTGTCTCGTCACGCCCTGCCCGCTCTGCCACCTCAACCTCGACGCCCAGCAGCCGAGCGCGGCCCAGGTGATCGAGCGAGAGCTGGGCGTGCCGATCCTGCACCTGCCGCAGCTCATCGGCCTCGCGATCGGCATCTCGCCGGATGAGCTGCGCATGGACCGCCACGTCATCGGCACGCAGGCCGTGCTCGATAAGGTGCTGGCGACCGTGGAGGCGTAAGACTACATCGTAAGCTTCCTCACACTGCACTTCCCTTGAATCGCTCAAGATTGAACTATAAGGAAGAAGGGCGAGGATGTCGCGCTTTAGTACCCAGGTTCGAATAGACGCGTCGAAAGAGAAGGTGTGGGAGGTGCTCGCCGATCTGGGGGGCATCTACAAGTGGAACCCCGGCGTCGTTCACTCGCACTCGACCTCGGACAGCACCGAGGGCGAAGGTGCGATGAGGCACTGCGACTTGCAGCGCAAAGGCGACTACCTGGAGGAGCGCGCGTTCGATTGGCGCGAAGGGGAAGGCTACAAGATCGACATATACGAAACGAACCTGCCGCTCAAGAGGAACATCGTCGAGTTCACGCTCGAAGCCGACGGAGAGGGCACGATCGTCACGGTAACCCCGGACTATGAGCTGAAGTTCGGCCCTATCGGCGTCCTGCTGGACAAGCTCTTCGCTGGGCGGCAGCTTCGGACGGGGATGGCCGATCTGCTCGCCGGCCTCAAGTACCACGTGGAGACTGGCGAGCTAGTGGACGACAAGGTTCCTACTGCGTAGCTGTCCGCTACGAGCCTCCGCCGTTGTGGTCGTCCGAAGGCGCGACGGGCTGATAGTCGCCTAGCTTGTCCTGCTGCCGCCACTGGTCTTTCCCCTGCTGGAGCAGGTCGCCGCCGTGCATGTCGCAGCAGACGATGGCGGGGAAGCCCTCGACCTCCAGCCGCTTGATCGACTCGGTGCCCAGGTCCTCGTAGGCGATGACCTCCAGGCTGCGGATGCTCTTCGACAGCAGCGCCCCCGCGCCGCCGATGGCGAGGCAGTAGGCGGCCTTCTGCTCCTGCAGCGCTCGCTGCACCTGCGGCCCGCGCCCTCCCTTGCCGATGGTCATCTTCACCCCAAGCTCCAGCAGCCGCGGCGTGAACGGGTCCATGCGCATCGAGGTCGTCGGGCCGGCGGAGCCGATGACGCGGCCCGGCCGGGCCGGCGACGGCCCCACGTAGTAGACGATCTGCCCTTTCAGGTCGACAGGCAGCGGCTCGCCCTTCTCGACGGCCGCCAGCATGCGCCGATGGGCGGCGTCGCGGGCGGTGTAGATCGTGCCGTAGAAGTGGACGTGCTCGCCCGCCTTCAGTTGGGCGATGTCGTCGTCCGTCAGCGGCGCGCTGATGCGGATCTCGCCGTCGATTCGCTCTACTGGCATGGCTATGCTCCCCCTTCGACAATATCGACGTTGACGACGACGTTCTCCTGGCCGCCCCGCGCCACGATCATCTCGACCGGCTCAGCGTCCACACGGACGTCATCCATCGTTGGCCTGTTGCGGCTGAAAGATGCGCAGCACCACCTCGCCCGCCTCCTCCCACTGCTCGAAGGCGAAGAAGGGGCAACACTCCTGCTCCTCGT
>JACZTE010000128.1 GCA_022573935.1 Chloroflexota bacterium | reverse complement strand
CCGGCGGCTCAGGAGACGCTCCTCGCTACGTTCCCGTCGCTCGACGCCGCGGCATCAGCAACGTTCGCCGCCGATGAACGCGGCCTGGCGCTGCGGGCGATCGCCCTACAGCCGCAGCATGCCGGCAACGCGCTGGCGGCCTGCTGGCTCGCCGGCCCGAGCGCCGCCGTCGAGCGCACGGCGCGGGAGCTGGCCGAGCTAGCGAGCGGCGCGGAGACGCATCGGCTGGCGGGCGCGGAGTCGGAACGCTGGTGGGCGCAGGTCGAACAGACCGTCGCGACAGAGGAGAGCGGCGTGGGGCTACGGGCGTCGCTGCCGCCGTCGGCGGTCGCCGGCTTCATGCAGGGCCTGGAGGCGCTCGGCCACGGCGACGCTGCAACCGTTACGAGCCTCTCGTACCCGACGACCGGGCTGGTGCTGGCTCGACTGGGCGACGCCCCGGTCGAGCGGCTGGTCGACCTAATCGAAGCGGCCCGCAGGCTGGCGACGGAGGCGGGCGGTTCGCTGGTGGTAACGGCGGCGCCCGTCGCCGTGAAGGAGCGCGTCGATGTCTGGGGCGACACGGATGCGCTGTCGCTAACGCGACGGCTGAAGCAGGAGTTCGACCCGCGGAGCACGCTGAACCCCGGTCGCTTCGTCGGCGGGCTATAGCATGGCCGAGCGACACGACGAGCTAGAGATCATCGACCAGCCCTCCGCCAAGGATATGAGCCAGTGCGTCCACTGCGGCTTCTGCCTCCAGGAGTGCCCCACCTATCTCCAGCTAGGGCTGGAGACGGACTCGCCGCGAGGCCGCATCCACCTTCTCCAGGCGCTCACTGAGGGGCGTGCGGAGCCGACGCCGTCGCTGGTGAGCCACCTGGACCTGTGTCTCCAGTGCCGCGCCTGCGAGACGGCCTGCCCGTCCGGCGTCCCCTTCGGCCGCATCATGGAGTCCGGCCGGGCGATGCTGGTGCAGTCGGGCCGCGTGCCGCTCGCCTGGCGATTGCGCGTGTGGCTGCTGCGACAGCTCTTCCCCTATCCGAAGCGACTACGACTGCTCTTCTCCCTGCTGCGCCTCTACCAGCGCTCCGGCCTGCGCTGGCTGCTGCGAACGAGCCGGCTGCTGCGGATCATGCCCGGCGGCCTAGCCGAAGCGGAGTCGATGCTGCCAGAGGTGCCGTCGCGAGCCTACGAGCCTCCCGCCGAAGCGTCAGCCGGCACAGCGACGGCCCGGCGCGTGGCGCTGCTGACGGGCTGCGTGATGCCTCTGCTCTACCCGCGCACGCACGAAGCGACGGTGCGCGTGCTGGATCGGCACGGCCTGCAGGTCGTAGCGCCGCCCGAGCAAGGCTGCTGCGGCGCGCTCAACCTCCACGCCGGCGACCGTCGCACCGCACGCGAGCTCGCCCGCCGCAACATCGACGCCTTCCTAGCGGCGGGGGTAGAAGCGGTGGTCGTCAACTCGGCGGGCTGCGGCTCTACGCTCAAGGAGTACGGCGAGCTGATGGAACAGGACCCCGAGTATGCCGAGAAAGCCCAGCGCTTCTCGGCGTTAGTGCGAGACGTGACCGAGTTCCTGACCGAGCTCCCGTTCGAGCCGCCGCGAGGGGCCGTTCGCCAGCGCGTCACCTACCAGGACTCCTGCCACCTGGTGCACGCGCAGCAGGTCCGCTCCGCCCCGCGCGAGCTGCTGCGGGCGATCCCCGGCCTGGAGCTGGTCGAAATGCAGTCGCCGGACCGATGCTGCGGCAGCGCTGGCATCTACAGCCTCGCCCAGCGGGGCATGTCGCTGCGGCTGCTCGACGACAAGATGCGCGACGTGGCCGCCACGGACACAACCGTGATCGCCACCGCGAACCCGGGCTGCATGCTGCAGATGGAGGCCGGCCTGCGCCGCCACGGCCTGCCGGGGCGCGTCGTCCACATCGTCGAGCTGCTGGACGAGGCGTATCGGGCGGAGGAGGGAGAGACAGCCTGATGTCGAGGTGGTTCTACTCAGCCTGGGCACTGGCGGTGCTGCTGGCGTTTGTGCTGCCCGTGGCCATCCCCTACGCCGTCTGGCCGCCGCGCGAGGGCCGGCAGACGGACCTCGTCGCAGAGTGCGGCCGACGCGCGAAGAATAATGCGATCCTTGGCACTCATCCCGTAGCGTCCCTATGGCCGCTCAGCGTCACGGTGAGCGTGTGCGAGTCGTCCCCGCACCTATTCTATGTCGCCGAGGTCAGCGCGCGCGGCCCCTACGGCATCCCCTTCGCATCGTCAAGAGTAACGACGCGAAACATCGAAGCGCTCAATCCCGACGGCGGCTTTGTCATCGGGTCTATCGCCCTCCTCACAGGCGTGGCCGTCGTATCGATGCCGTTCGGGTATTTCTGGCTCCGGCACGTCGTGCGCCGACGACTTCAGCTTGCCGCATGACCACGCCCATACACATCCGCGCGCAGCCCGACGACGTAGCGCCCATCGTCCTCCTGCCGGGCGACCCCGGCCGGGCGACGCGCGTCGCGGAGCGGCTGGACGGCGCTCGCTGCTACAACGAGTTCCGCGGGCTGCTCGGCTACACCGGCAGCTATCGCGGAACGCCCGTCTCAGTGCAGACAACAGGCATGGGCGCCCCATCCGCCGCCATCGTCGTCGAGGAGCTGGCGATGCTCGGAGTGAAGACCGTCATCCGCATCGGTACCTGCGGCGGCGCCCAGCCGGAGATCCGGCCCGCGGACCTGATCGTCGCCACCGGCGCCTATCCACTCGACGGCACTACCCGCCAGTATCTGGGGGACGACCCCGATACTCCCGAAGCTACCGATCGCGTCGTGCGGGCGCTCGTGGAGGCGGCCGAGCGGCTGGGCGCGCGCCACCACGTGGGCTTGGTGGCGACGGAGGACGCCCTCTACGCGGTCACGGCCGATTGGGCCGAGACGTGGGCGGCGCGCGGCGTGCTGGCCCAGGAGATGGAGGCGAGCGCCGTCTTCACGGTCGCGGCGCTGCGGGGGCTGGAGGCTGGCTGCTTGCTCACCGCGTCGAACAGCGCGGGCGAGCACGAACGGCTGCTCGACGATGCGCTGCTGCCCGCCATCGACCGCATGATCGAGGTAGCGCTTGAGGCAGCGGTGGCGCTTAACGACGAAGGCCCCTCGTCAGGCTAGCGACCTGACGGCAGCCGCTCGACCTGCAGGCCAGGCAGCGGGAAGTCCTTAACGTTGTCCGTAAGGAGAATCGCGTTATTGGCCAGGGCCGCCGCTCCGATCAGAACGTCAGTCAGCTTGAGAGTTCGTCCTTGACGGGCGAATGTGTACTGGAACGCTCCAGCCGCCAAGGCAACATCGAAGGAGAGGTCGAAATACTTCAGCGTCGATAGGAGGATAGCCGCCGCCTCGCGGTCCTTCTCGCGCAGTCCGGCGAACACTTCAGCGACACTGATGGCGCAGATGCCAAGCTCGTGGCCCCGCTCTGCCAGTACGTGAAACCGTGCCCGCACCTCGGTATGACCGCGCAGGTAGTCGATGAGGACCGTGGTATCAAGCAGATAGCTTGCCAGGTCTGGCGTGTGCTCGCTCACTCTCCCGCCGAATCTTCCGCACCCAGCGCGCCACCTTCGCAGGCGTCGCCCACTCTGGATAGTCCTCTGCCTTAAGAATGCCCGCAGTCTCCTTGAGGGCGAGGAGGAGCCCTTCGCGGCGCACCCGATCGCGGGCGGCCTCTGCGATAAACGCGCTCCGACGCCGCTTCCCTACCAGACGGTCGATCTCTTCGACCAAATCGTCCGGCAGTACAACATGTGCTCGCATAGCCCACTCATAGTGCCATAGTTTATGGGACTTGTCAATGGGCCTTAGCGCACAGCATCACCCCAGCCGCTTCTCGTACCAGGCGACGTCCCAGTAGCGGTCGAACTTGCGGCCAACCTCGTGCAGCACGCCCGCTGGAACGAAGCCGAACCGCTCGTGCAGGGCAACCGAGGCGTCGTTGGGGAGGGTGATGCCGGCCAGCGCCATGCGGAGATCTTCGTCGTGCAGCGCATCGAAGAGAGCCGCGTAGAGCCGCCGGCCGATGCCGCGGCCGATATCCTCGGGCGCACAGTAGACCGTCGTCTCCACCGTCGTGTCGTAGCTTGCTTCGCCCGGAACTGGTGGCTGTCCGCGTAGCCGAGCACCGCGCCCTCCTCCTCGGCGACGAAGAGCCGGTGCGGGCCAGCCGGCGCGTACCGCTCGAGCCAGGCGCTTCGCAACTCGACGCTGATCGCCTCGAGATCGAAGGTGACCGGCGAGGTGAGGACGTAGTGGTTGTAGATCTCGTTGATGCGCGCCAGGTCATCCCGGCCGCCGGGCCGGACAACGATGTCGCTCACTGGCGCGGCAGCCCCAGGTGCGCCAGCACCCCGTCGATCTGCTCCACGAGCGGCCGCGACGAATCGACGACGAGGTGCGAGTCTGCCGGCAGCTCGTCCAACGGCGAGCGGCGCTCCTGCTGCGCCCGATACACCGCCCAGCGCCCGTCCGAGACGGCGCGCTCCTCGCCCTGACGCTTGCTTAACCGCTCGCGGATCTGCGCCTCGCTGGCCTGGCATTCCAGCGCCAAGAAGCGGGCGTCCGTCTGATCAGCCAGGCGT
>JACZTE010000127.1 GCA_022573935.1 Chloroflexota bacterium | reverse complement strand
CGTGAAGCGTCGTCCACCAGCGACAGCAGCGCCTCAGCCAGCACCTCGCTCTCCTTCGGCAGCACCAGCAGCCCCTCCACCCCATGCGTGAAGACGCCGGCATACCCCTCGATGTTGCTGGCCACCACGGGCAACCCCGCCGCCATCGCCTCCAGCAGCACGATCCCCTGGCTCTCGAACCCGGTGGCCGGCGCGCAGAAGATGTCCGCCGAGTGGTGATAGCGCGGCAGATCGTCGTCCGAGACGTAGCCGCAGAAGACGATGTCCTTGATCCGCATCGTCTGCACGCTGCGCTTGTAGCGGTCGAACTTGCCCGCCCCCACGATGATAAGGCGCGTGTCTGGCCGCTGCGCCTTCACCTGGCCAAAGGCGCGGATCAGGTAGCTCAGTCCTTTACGCTTCTCCGGCCGGCCGACGAAGAGGATGTTCACCTTGCCATCCCTGTACTCGGCCAGCGGCGGCGATCCCTCGGAGAACCGAGCGATATCGACGCCGTTGGGAATCGTATTGTAGTAGCCCGGGAAGTACTGCTCGACGAAGTGCGCGGCCGCTGGCGAGACGGCGATCTTGCCGTCGAGCCGGCGGAACCAGCGACGCAGATGACGACGCCCCCACGTGTAGTAGAAGAAGTGCCCTCTCCCTCGGTTGGCGTGGAACGTCCCCACGTTCACCGCCTCCGAGTAGCGCAGGAAGTTGATGGTCAGCATCGGCATGAACGGCTCGTGGACGTGGACGATGTCGAACCGCTCCTCGGCCAGGAGCCGCCGCACCGGCTTCGCCAAGGTGAGCGAGAGCGTGATACGCGCCATCGAGCCGCTGGCCGGCAGGCTCAGCGGCCGCTTGCCGATCGTGACGACGTCCTCCTGCTCGATCGGACGCGAGGAGGGCGCGACGATGCGTACCTGGTGGCCGCGCGCGACGAACTGCTCTCGCAGATGCGTGCAGTGGCTGTTCACGCCGCCGGGCACCGTCCAGTCGTACGGCGAGACGAGCGCGATCTTCACGGCCGCCCTCGCCAGAGGAAGCTCCTGATAGTGGGCAGCCAGCCCATCTGGCGCGGCGTGGCCCGCAGGCCTCGCCACTGCTGCCGCACCACCTGCCCCAGGCCGAGCTGACGCCACGAAGGGTAGCGGCCGGCGAAGGCGCTCGTCTTGCCCGCCAGGATCGCCTGTCGCAGCTCATCCGCGGAGGTTCCGTCGAAGACCGTGTAGGCCACGCCCAGCGCCAGGAGAAAGTGGGCATCGCTGCCGCCCACCTCTGCCAGGTGGTAGCGCTCGCGATTCAGCCGCTGCGCCTTCGCCTGGCCGACGCGGCCCGCTGGGCTCCCGCCCGCCACGTCGATGCCGTCGAACGAGACGCCGTCGCCGCCGTCGCGCAGGATCCGCTCGATCGTGCGCCGGCCGATGCTGCGGGTGAGCCAGCTCATCGGATGGGGAATGACGCAGAGTCCGCCCTGCCGGTGCACCGCCGCCAGCGTGGGCGCCAGCGGCTGTAGGCTGGGCACTGGCTCCTCGACGAAGAGCGCCAGCAAGTGGCCCTCCAGCGTCGTCACCTCCTCGCCCAGGATTACCTCGAACCGATAGCTGCCCCGCGCCCACGCCTCGCGGGTAGCGAGGGCGGCGCGCAGGTCATCGTGCTCGGTAACGGCGATGGCCGAGAGATCGGTCTCCTCTTCCACGTAGCTGAGGAGCTCCGGGATCTCCGCCATGCCGTCGCCCAGCGCGGTATGGACGTGGAGATCGGCTGTACCCACGGGCGCTCGGCCCTATTGTACCGTACGCGAAGGTGCTGCCGGCTCGCCGTCGTCCCAGATCGGCTCCAGCACCGCCCACTGGCCCGGGTCGGCTCGCAGCTCCCGCTCGAAGACCGCCAGCAGCCGTCGAGCGTTCGCCCGCACGTCCGCATCGAAGTCGCCGGTGCGCACCAGCTCCACGGGCGGCCCGATGCGGGCCTCGAAGCGATAGCCGGGCAAACGACGCGCCCAGGCCGGGATCAGGTCGGCCCCGGTGCGCATCGCGATGTCGACGGCGCCCAGCGGGATGCTCGCCTCCGCCCCGAAGAACTCCATCGGCACGCCCGTGCCGCCAACGTCGCGATCGGAGAGGATGCACAGCATGCCGCCCCGCTTGAGCTGGCGAACAGCCGCCTTGACCCCGCCGAAGTCCGCTGGGCGGTACTCATGGCCGTGGTGCGAGCGAAGCCAGTGTGTAAAGTCGGAGAGCGCCTGAGGCTGCAATGGCTCCGTCAGCACAAGCACTCGGAGGCCCGAGGCGGCCAGCCCTTGCGTCGCCATATCGGGGTTCCCGAAGTGCGCGCCCGTTATCACCACGCCCCGGCCGGCGCGTTGGGCATCCAGGATGTATTCGAGTCCCGTCAGCTCCAGCTTATCCCGTGCGAATCGCTGCAGATCCATGCGGGGAACGTAGATCAGGTCGGCATAGTAGCGCGACGCGTTGCGAAAGACCTCACGCGCCGTCCTGCGCACCTCTCGTTCCGAGGCCTCCGGCCCCAGCACCCGGCGCATGTTCGCCATCACGGCACGGCGGGCGCCGGCGCGGGCCAGGTAGGCGGCATCGCCCACCACGTGGGCGATGCCGTACAGGACGGAGAGCGGCAGCCGGCTCAGCAGCAGATAGGTCAGGCGGAGAGCGTAGTACTTCCACATCGCACGCGGCTGCTATCGCTCAGGCGCCAGCGCCGCCTCCTCGGCGCGCCGGTGCACGTCGGGCCACACCGGATGGAAACAGTACCACAGCTCTGGGTGCTCCCGAAGCTGCGGCTCCAGCGCGCTCACGATCAGCCGCGTGAGCGCGAGCACGTCCTGCTCCTCGTCGCCCGTCGCCTCGTAGCGGACGGTACGCATGTCCATGATCGGCCGGATGATCGTATCGTGTTCCGGCCCGCGCAGCACCATCGCCGGCACCACCCACGCGCCAGTGCGCAGGGCGATGCGCGCAGGCGCCGACGATACCTCGGCCGGCGCGCCCAGGAAGTCGACGGTGATCGCATCGCCGGGCTGGGGCGTATCGATAAGCATCGCCAGGATCTCGCCCCGCTTCAGCGCGCGAAAGACGCCGGGGCCCACCCGATCCATCGGGATCACCTTCATCCCCAGCCGCTCCCGCGAGCCGTGGATCAGCTCGTTCATCTTCGAGTAGGAGAAGCGTTCGGCGATAGCGTTGATCGGGTAGTCGTACGCCGCAAGCGCCGCCGCGCCCAGGTCCCAGATGCCGAAGTGCATGGTGACGATGATGACGCCGCGGCCGGAGTCGACCGCTTCGTCCAGCTCATCCCACTGGGAGAAGATGAGGCGCTGGCGCACCTCGCGGCGGTCTATCGAGGGGAAGTGGATGAAATCGATGACGAACTTGCCGAAGTTGCGGTAGGCCCGCCGCGCGACGGCATCGACCTCGCGGCGGTCGCTTGTGCCCATCACCCAGCCCAGGTTCTCGTTCAACGACCGGCGCTGCTGGTGGAAGAAGTGGTAGCAGATCTCTGCCACCGCGGCCGCCACCCGATAGCCCAGCCAGAGCGGAAGAGGCCGAGTGAGCAAGATCGTGAGCCGGAAGAGCCAGTAGACGACCACCGGCTACCCCGTTACAAAGGTCTCCACCATATCTCGCGCCTGGTCGTCCGTGTACTGGGTGGGCGGCGACTTCATGAAGTAGGCGGAAGGCCCTCCGAGCGCGCCGGCGATGCCTCGGTCCAGCGCCAACCGGCAGCAGCGGATCGCGTCGATGACCACGCCGGCGGAGTTGGGACTGTCCCACACCTCCATCTTCAACTCGACGTTGAGCGGGACGTTGCCGAAGGTGGTGCCCTCCAGCCGGATGTAGGCCCACTTCTGGTCCTGCAACCATGGCACGTAGTCGCTCGGCCCGATGTGGATATCGTCGGCCGGCATCTCGTTGTCGAGCTGGGAGGTAACCGCGTTGGTCTTCGAGATCTTCTTCGACTCCAACCGCTCCCGCTCCAGCATGTTAAGGAAGTCCGTATTGCCGCCGAAGTTAAGCTGGTAGGTCCGGTCCAGCCGCACCCCCCGGTCGAGGAAGAGGCGCGTGAGCACCCGATGGACGATGGTGGAGCCCACCTGCGACTTGATGTCATCGCCAACGATGGGCAGGCCACGCTCCTTGAAGCGGCCCTGCCAGTAATCCTCGCGGGCGATGAAGACAGGAATGCAGTTGATGAGGGCGCAGCCGGCGGACAGCACCTGTTCCACGTACCACTTCGTGGCCTCCTCGGAGCCCACGGGCAGGTAGTTTATCACCACCTGCGTCTTCGTCTCCTTCAGGATGCCCACGATGTCCTCGGTGGAGCCGGGCGCTTTGTGTATCACCTCTTTGAGGTACTTGCCCAGGCCATCGTGGACCATGCCGCGGGAGACGCGGACACCGCTGGCCGGCACATCAGTGAACTTGTAAGTGTTATTGGGCGAGGTGAAGATCGCCTCCGATATATCTTTCCCCACCTTGTTCACGTCGATGTCGAAGGCGGCGACGAACTTGACGTCGCGAACGTGGTAGCCGCCCAGCTTGACGTGCATCAGCCCGGGCACGGTCTCATCGTGGTTCGCGGCCGGGGAGAAGTG
>JACZTE010000126.1 GCA_022573935.1 Chloroflexota bacterium | reverse complement strand
TGGGCAGCTTGATGACACCCCAGTCCCAGTCAGGCGAACCACCCGTGCTGATCCATGCGTCTGGCACCCACCAGTTGGAAGCCCACTCGAACCCATACGATTCGAACAGTCCGTTCTTTCCTGGGACTACGGCGATGTCCTCGACCCAGCCAAGTACAGGGTCATATAAGCAGTGGGCGGCGGTGATGAGGGCGTCAGGCCCCACGAACGTGCCCGTGCACAAACTATCAATCGCGCCGTCTCGGTACATCTCCAAGTACGCGATGGCTCGCCAGGGGTATACCTCGGTGTCAGTTATCTGAGTGCGGTCATCCACGCCGATGACGGCGCGGATGTCTGCCGAGTCTCTCGCCGCTGCGGCCTCACGTCGAGGCGGCTGATCGCCTTCCTCTCCAGGCGCGTACGCAGTGAGGCCCTGGGAGCCACCACCCGCAGCACCCGTCGCGGCGCAGGCCACTGTGAGCGCAGAGAGCAGGGCCAGCGCTGAGAGCAGCAGTGCCCTATGGTCGTACATAGTGGCGCCTATTGTAGCGCAACGTGCCAACCGCTGGTGGCGGTAATTTTCTCGGCGGCTCAGCCCCACCCCACCTAGGCGCGGCAACATGGGTCTGGGTTACCGGATGGCTTAGCCTTAGCCTTGGCGGAGCGGTCTTGCTACTTTGCCGAGCGCCTCCGGGCGTACCAGGCCCCGCCGGAGAAGGCGAGGATGGGCGCTGCCACCAAGGCTGCAATGACGACGAGGACGGCCCCGCTGGTCGCCAGGGTCGCCAGGGTGACGGTAAGGAGGGCCAGGACGATACGTCGTCGGAACAGCATCTGCACGTGGCTCCTAGATTGAACACGGCTACCTTAGGGCAAGCCTACCGCCAATGCCACGACAAGACGCCAAGAACCAGGCTATAATTTCCCATGAATGCTCTTGGCCCGCGCGGTTGCTGTCATCCGCCAGGTTGCTGTCATCCGCCAGGTTGCTGTCAGCGCTGCTGTCATGCAGTTCGGTCGCCCGGGCGCGCTCTAAGAGTAGGCATATGGTACCTGGAGCATAGGCGCTGCGCTAAAAAGGCGCGCCCTTAGCGTCAGCGCCGCCGCGCGTACCAGGCAGCGCCGCCGAGGGCGATGGCAATAGCCATAGCCGCAGCGAGGCTGGCCAGCACGCCGGTGCTCACGCCTGACGAGCCGACCGCCTCAAGCGGCGTCCCGGCGACCTCCGCCAGCTCGGCGATACCGCCGACCGGGTCCGGTGTCGCTGTGGGCAATGGAATAGGCGTGGCGGTGGGCGGCCCGCCCGTGATGGTGATCGACAGGCTCGTCACGCAGATATTCTGTGGCAGGATAGGAATGAGGGGCACGCATGGGGTCGGTACTGCCTCGTACGTCACGCCTAGGGGTGGCCACTCGCTGAGCGAGACCTCGCTACCGCCCGACATAGGTACCAGGTGCAGCGGCACCTCGTTGCGACGCGTCACCGTGGCCGTTGGGCTGGCAGGCAGGCTGACGACGATGAAGGCGTCGAAGAAGCTGGAGGCCGGGAACTTGGCCGGCGCTGGTTGCAAGCCGCGGATCTCTCCCGGCGAGACCAGCGTTGCGCTCTCCACGACCGCGATGGGCCCCGTGACGCTCGTGCCCGCCAGATCCATGGCGATGATCTCCGCGTCGATGATGTACACGCCCTGAATCTGGGCGCTGCTCCGCTGGATGGTGACCGTGCCGCTCAAGGGGATCGTCTCCGATCCCAGGAGGCTGGTCACGCTCACCTGTCCGCTCACGTCCAGGACATCCGTCCCGGGTGTGAGGTTGGCGCTCGCGATCGACGTGGCTACTAGCAACAAGCCGAGGCCGGCGAGCCCGACCAGCGCTAGCCCTGCCAGAGTCTGTCGGGCGCGTGCGGCCGGGCGCAAAGATGTAGACATGCACGTTCCCTTCTGGAGCGTGGAGGCGTGAGCCGGTCAAGGTTGGGCGGGGTTGCCTGAGTTACCAGGCGTTCTCAGTGTAGCGTTCCCGCGGCGGATCCATCAAGCGACGAGCTAGAGACGCCGCACAACATCGAGGGCCAAGCTTAAGCTTGGCCTCTGACTAGCAACGACTAGCGACGAGCAACCGGCAAGTGGCTACCCTTCGTAGGGGTACGCGAGTAGCTTGCTGCCGTAGGTCGGGTCAGGGCCGAGCTCCTCCATCGTCTCGGCCGCGGCCTCTGTTGGGGTCTTCCCTTCGATCAGCAGGTGCTCGAGTACGCGCTCGGTGGCGGCGTCCGTGTGGGAGGCGGAGACGGTCTCGTCCCAGCTGATGTAGGTGCTCGCGCCCTTATTGATGAAGGCCTGGGCGGTGCGGTCGGAGAGCAGCCCTTCGCAGCCCATCATGATGATCTTCGTGTCGTCGAAGCGGCCGACCATCGTGTCCTCGATAAAGTCCGCCGCGATGCCGAAGATGGGATCGCCGCCCTCGTAGTAGCGGGCGATGGTGAGCCGTGCCGCCGAGCGATCTTCCAGATACTTCTCTTCGCTGTACGGCTCCCCTGTGAACAGGATGACCTCATCTATCTCCCTGCCGTTCAACGTCGCCTGGAGCCGGTCCGCGTGGACTCGGAACAGGATCACATCGTAGCCGTGCGTGGGGAGTTGTCGATAGAACTCTACGTTCACCTCCTCGCCGGGGAAGTAGTCCACGACGTAGCCGGCCTGCTCCAGGGTAGCAGTCGAGTTCCGGATGAAGTCCTCGTTGGGGAAGGTCAGGCTGAGCTGATCGACGATCGCCGCCTTCGGTGGCCCCGGCGGTTCGCCCGACGAGCCCACCGCGAGCCAGATCCCAACCGCTGCTATCACGGCGACAGCGACGACGGCCAGGCCGGCGATCGCTCTCCAGCTCCGGCCGGCGCGTGGCGAGCGCCCTCTCCCGTGTGCGCGCTGGTTAGCCATCGTCGCGACTCCCTATCTGCAGCCGCCGCCTTCGCGCGTGCCAGCCGCCGCCCAGCGCGACGAGTGCGCCGCCCGTCGCCGCCAGCGCGGCGAGCGCCCACCACGCCCCGGACGATCCCTCCTGCGGCCCCGCTCCCGTGGTGGGCGAGCCGACCGTGGTGGTTGTCGCTACGGGCGTCGAGGTTGGCGACGTCCCATCGCCGGGGGTGGCCGTCGCGGGTGTAACCGGCGTGGGCGGAGCCGTTGCGGGCGGAGGGCCGCCCTGCACGATGATCTGGCCTCGCATCGTGAAGGGGTGTATCTCGCAGAGATAGAGATAGGTGCCAGGCTCGGTGAAGGTGTACTCGTATGTTCCGCCCCCGCCCGCAATGAAGCCTGAGTCCCAGGCGGGTGAACTCGTGGGGGTGTCGCAGGAGTCGCCGCACGCTGTGGCGGTGTGTGGGAGCTGGGCGTCGTTGAAGTCCCAGACAACGGTGTCGCCCACGTCGATCACCGTGTCGCAGACGCCGCCTTGGAACGACGCGTCGCAGAACCAGATGTCACCGACGGCTACGCTGACCGTCTCCTGTGCGGCAGCCGTCCCCGATATGGCGAAGAGCGCCAGGGGTAGCATGATGAGCACGGCCAATCGCGCTGTTAGTGAAATGTCGGCCTCCCAGTGATCACTACGCCAAAATGACGGCGGATAGAGTGTCTACCCTTAGGCAGACATTGTACCGTGATCATCCTTACGCCAGCGAGGCCAGATCGAGGTTCTTACCCCGTTCGGTACTTCTGTGACGGCTAGCGTCGCTTATGCCCACCGTCTCCTCACATACCAGGCTGCGCCGCCTAGCGCGACTGCGCCCGCGACGACAGCGGCGATAACTCCTGCGAGGAGTCCCGCGTTGCCGCCCGACGAAGCTGTCGTCTGCAGCGGTGCTCCCGCTACCTCCGGCAGCTCAGCGACGCCACCGACGGTGTTCGTTATCTGACCACGGATCGCACCCCCGAGGTTAGCCAAGGTGTGGACGTTGAAGTAACAGAGTCCAGCCTGCAGGTTTGCGACTTGCGCGGAGACGGGGTCCGGCGACGACGACGCATCCCACGTTACCCGTGGGGACGTCGGCTTTGTGATCCCAGGATCAAATACGACGACGGCGGTTTCGTCTTCTGCTGCTGGACAGTGGATGTGCCATGCAATCACCTCGCTCCCAAGACCAGAGAATGCCAGGTAGACCTCCGCTGAAGTTCCGGCGTCATTGAGAACGACTTGCCCGGATCCGGTCCCAGGGGCACCCGTGGGAACGGGGAATACGTTAGCCTCGCTCAGGGTCTCCGACTGGAATGTTTCCGCCGCTGCTGGGCTCGTTCCCAGGGCCAGGGCGAGCGCCATGGCGACAACAGCCAGCGCCAGCGGTGCAAAGGTACGATGCATCATTTCGGGTGCTCCTTCTCTATCGCGATCCTAGCGGAGAGCGAGGATCATTAGCGGGGAGTGGGCTGCCACCACTCCACAGCTTACTGCATCCTGACCGCTTGTCAAGAGATCGCACGGTACATTGCCTGCCGGGATAGCAACGTTCCCTCTGCTACAATCGCCTTTGTATGGCGCTGACCATCAGACCCTTCGAGGAGCGGCACGTAGAGGCCGCCGCCGGACTGCTTGCGGCGCGCCACGCCCGCGACCGCGCGCGAGGGGCTGTGCT
>JACZTE010000125.1 GCA_022573935.1 Chloroflexota bacterium | reverse complement strand
GTGGAGCTATCCGCGACACGGCAGGTCGCCCTCCTGGAACGACACGAGAGCTACGGGCTGGAGAACAGCTCACACAACAGCGGCGTCGTCCACGCCGGCATCTACTACCCGCCAGACTGGCTCAAGACGACCCTCTGCATCGAGGGCAACGCGCTGCTCTATCGCTGGGCGGAGGAGCACGGCGTGCCCGCCCGCCGCACGGGCAAGCTGATCATCGCTGTGGAGGAGGCGGAGGGCCGGGCGCTGGAGGAGCTGCTGGCGGCTGCGCAGGCGAACGGCGTGCCCGGCCTGGAGCTGATCACTTCTCGCCGCCAAATCGAAGCGCTGGAGCCCGCGATCGAGGCGGTGGCCGCGATCTATTCCGCCAGCTCCGGCGTCATCGACCAGATGGGCTTGATGCGCTCCTTCCTGAACGTCGTGCGGTCGAACGACGTCATGGTGGCGTTCAAACACGATGTCACCGCGCTGCAACGGGACGCCGACGGCTTCACGCTCAGCATCGTCGATCCGGCAGGCGACAGCTCCACGCTGCGGGCGAGGGCGCTGGTGAACAGCGCCGGCCTGGCCGCCGACCGCGTCGCGGCGATGCTCGGGTACCCGCTGGACGGTGACGGCACGACGCCGCCACTAAGACAGACGGTCAACAAAGGGCGCTACTACGATATCGTGACGCCCGAGAAGGCGTCGCTCGTGCGACACCTGATCTACCCGCTGCCCCACGCCGACCGCGCCGGCCTGGGCGTGCACGTCACGCTCGACATCGACGGTGGCGTGCACCTGGGCCCCGATACGGAGTGGCTAGATGAGACGGCCGCGCTGGATTATCGCGCCGACGATAGCCGCCGTTCGCAATTCGTCGAGTCCACGCAGCGCTATCTCCCGTGGCTCACGGCCGAGGACGTGATGCCCGGCCAGGTGGGCTACCGTCCCAAGCTCCACCGGCCAGGCGAAGGGCCCGGCGACTTCCTGATCTGGCACGACCGCGGCTACCTGCACCTGGGCGGCATCGAATCGCCGGGGATGACGTCGAGTCTGGCGATCGCGCGGCGGGTGAGGACTATGTTGGAAGAGACCGGCTAAGTTTCCGGCAAGATAGGGCTCGGCGGCAGGGAAGGGTATACTCTCCAGAGAACACTGAGTAGCTGAAGGAGGGGCTGGATGGAAGATCGCTACGCCGGAATACTTACCATCGAGATAAAATACTGTGTCGTCTGAGGCTATTTGCCGCTGGCCGCCTGGATGGCGACCGAGATTTGGCACGAATTCGGCGAGGACGCCCCGGTCACGATCATCCCGGTGGCCGACGGCCGCTTAGAGGTCTCCGCCGACGGCGAGATGCTGTTCGACCGGAAGGCCGAGGGCGGCGTCTACCCTGAGATGAAGCGAGTACGCGAGATCAAACAGCAGATCAAACAGCGGCTTGCGTCCCGGAGCTCGGCCTAGCGCGCAAGAGCTAGGGGATAAGCCAGGCGATGATCCATCCCAGGGCAAAGCAGATGGGGAAGGTCAGCACCCAGGCAATCATGATGTTGTAGGCGACGCCCCAGCGCACGGCGGAGAGCCGCCTGGTGGACCCCACCCCCATGATCGCCGAGCCGATGGTATGGGTCGTGCTCAGCGGAATGCCGAAACGCGCGGTAACGGTCAACGTCGTGGCGGCGGCCACCTCCGCGGCGAATCCCTGATGTGTCTCGAGATGGGTCACCCGCATGCCCAGCGTGCGGATAATGCGCCAGCCGCCAAGCATCGTGCTAGCGCCCATCGTGCCTGCTCCCAGGAAGATGATCCACAGCGGCACACTGAACTCCGCAGCCGGCGTACCGTTATAGACCGCAAGCGCGAACGCCATGACACCGATCGCCTTCTGGCCGTCGGCGGTACCGTGGCTGAAGGCCATGAACCCGGACGAGAGTATCTGCAGGGGGCCAAACAAACGCCGCATCGTCGATGGGTTGGCGTGTTGGAAGAGCCTGAACAGGAGGATCATCACCAGGAAGGCCCCTCCGAAGCCGAAGACGAGCGCAGCGCCTACGCCGGTAAATACCTTCTGCCAACCGTCCCAAATCAGGACGTCGAAGCCGGCTACGGCCACCGCAGCTCCGGCCAGCCCGGCCACGATGCCGTGGCTCTCGCTGGTTGGCAGGCCGAAGTAGGCCGCGAAGCTGGCCCACACCACGACGGCGAGCGACGCCGCAACCGCTATCTCTAGTCCACCGCCGGCAGTCTCCCGGGTGATGGCATCGATGTCCACAATGTTCTTGCCAATGGTCGTCGCCACCGCCGTGCCAGCGAGCACGCCGACCAGGTTCAGCACCGCGGCCATCGCCACCGCTGCCTGCGGCGGCATCGCCCGCGTCGACACCACGGTCGCGATCGCGTTTGGAGCGTCGGTCCAGCCGTTGACCGCCTCGAACATCAAGATGGCGGCGAAGGTGAAGATCAGGAAGCCGAGGCCCTCGGTCAATTCGCTCCCTTACGCAAGCAGGGGACGCTCGTCTCCCTGCCCGGATATATAGTGCCGGTGATCCGTGATGCCCGCTTAGGCATGTTTGAGGACGATGCCCTCCAAGACGTGGGCTACCTGTTCCGCGCTATCCGTTGCAGCCTCTAGCTGATCGTAGATATCGCGCCACTTGATGATGTCCGCAGCGTTCAGCTCTTGCTGGAAGAGCTCGGCGCTGGCGTTGAGATACTGCGTGTCAGCCTCGTTCTCCAGACGGTGGATCTCGACCAACTGCTCCTGTATCTTCTTCAGGTTGGAGCCGTGGCGCAGGTTGCCGATGGCCCGCTCGATCTGTATGCATTGCAGCCGGATCAAGTCCGCAAGCGATCGGGCGGCAGGAGACGGTTCGTCGATCCCGTAGATATGAATCGCCGTCGATGCCGCCTCCATATAGTCCATCACATCGTCCATCCGTTGAGCGAGCGCGGCGATGTCCTCCCGGTCGAGGGGCGTGACGAAGGTCTGGTGGAGCTGGCGGTACAGCTCGTGCGTCACATCATCGCCTGTATGTTCCAACTCTTTAATGTGGTTCGTCTTCATCTCGACATTCTCAAAATGGTCCAGGAGGTCGTTCAGCGCTTCGCTGGCCACCACCAAGTTGCTTGCGGCCTTTTCAAACAGATCGTAGAAGAGATAGTTGCGGGGGATGAGAGAGAATTTCACGCCTGCAACTCCTTGCCTCTCGCAAAACGGCTGATGGCGCCACAGGGGGCGCCATCAAGAATCGCTTCGCAGTGCTCTGTTGCGAGGATTGTACTTTTATTCACGCTTCCCATACGCTAGCACGGAGCCTTCCAACTGTCAAGAGGGTAGGCCGACATAAGACTAGAGTTCGGGGAAGATGCAGATTGAAATGTGCTGTTACTCACACTTGCCATACATCAGCACAGTGCTTGCCCGCTGTCAAGCTAGTGATGGGGCATAAGGTGAGATCTAGACAACCATACAGAACGGAAAGTGCCCTTATTCTCGTTTCCCATACGCTAGCACCACGCCCTCTATTTGTAAAGCTGGTAAGGCGACATAAGGCCAAAGAGCGGCGAGGACATGGCAGAGCGGCAGGACGCGGCGTCGGTGGACGCCATGCCTGCCGCTCCGGTGGCAGACGGGGAGGGCGGGCTCCCCGAGTACCGATGCGCTACGCGACTGCCTTCTCACTCTGCGCCAGCTCCTTGATCCTTAGGGTCTGGAAGCCGATCACCTTGATGATCGTCGCCAGGCCGAAGGCGATGGAGACGAGGTAGAGCCCCACGGCGAACCTCCGTAGACCCTCCAGCCAGGTGGCCCACGTCTCAGCACGTCCGAGCAAGATCTCATTCGCCAGGCCAGGTCCCGTCGCGTTGATCCAGGCGTCGTGAGCTTGGACAGCGGCGTAGATGTGACCGACGAAGGCGAAGACGAGGATCATCATCGCCATCATCATGCCTCCAAGGAAAACCTTGGCAGTCAACGGCATCACCGGCGTCTTAATCCCCTTGCCGATCGCCTCCTGCACAAGACCGCCGCCCACACGAAATGCGCCGAGGATGCGAGCGATTGCGAAGCTGATCCCCGCGAAGATCATCGCGAAGCCCAGGAACATGAAGCCTGGGACGAGCTGCCCCAGCGTCTCGAAGTTCGCCTTCCGGAGACCGGTGAACTCCTCCGAGAGGTCGACCGCGAGCTGTGACCGCGCAATCGCGAGGCCGAAGGCCGCGAACACCAGCATGATGCCCATCAGCGTCGCCGGCGCCCAGAGGTAGTGCCCGGCTGTCTGGGCCAGGTTGCGGCCCAGCGGCTTCTCCGTTTCGACGTAGCGGCCAGTGGTCTGACCGAATACCTGTGTTCCAGTGGTTGCCATTTAAGAGCCTCCTTCTTCCTGTCCCGTGACCAGCTCGCGGATACGCGAGAACTGGAAACCCAGGACGTTGGAGATAGTGTAGAGCGCGAACACGATGCTGGTGAGGATGACGCCCAACGCCACCTCGCGTAGCGGGTTCGCCCAAGCGGCGTAGGCCGTGGCGCGGTTGAGCGCCGCCAAGTTGCCCGGCGCATCGATGCCGGTGGCGCCGATCCACGCGGAGTGGGCCTGGCCCGCGACGAACGTCAGCGTGCCGAAGG
>JACZTE010000124.1 GCA_022573935.1 Chloroflexota bacterium | reverse complement strand
CCGCTGCAAGTTCTTGTTGACAAAGCCCCAGGTAGGGCTATAATGAGCCCCTCGGGGGCTAACCACATGAAGGCAGCTCTGCTCGCACTGCTCGCCGTCGCCCTTGCGCTGCTCCTCGTCGCCTGCGACGACACGGGCGGCGGACTGGAGGCGACGCCCACGGCGACGCGCGAGCCCACCCAGATACCCACGCTCGCGCCCGCGGCAACGGCGACGCCGACACCGGCCATACCCGACACGCCGCCGTCCACGACGCTCGACCTGCCGGACGGCTTCGCCGCCTACGTCATCGCCGATGGTTTCATTCAGCCCACCTCTATTGCTCTCAGCCCGGACTACCATATCTACGTCTCTGAACGGGCTGGCCCCGTCTTTCGGCTGGAGGACGCCGATGGGGACGGCGTCTTCGAGCAGAAAGTGCTCTTCGCCCACCACCTCTCTCGGGTAAACGGCATCGCCTTCTCGCCTCAGGGCCAGCTTTTCGTGTCCAGCCAACCGATAGGCGCTGGGGGCAAGGTTTCTATCGTACTGGACACGGACGGCGACACGGTGGGCGACGAAACCCAGGACATCATCACTCGCTTGGCCGCGGTCTTCCACCAGAACAATGGCCTCGTCTTCGGGCCGGACGGTAAGCTCTACATCACCAACGGCGCCGAATGCCGCGACTGCATTCTGAGGAACGAGCGCTCCGGCACTATCCTCCAGGCGAACCCGGACGGAACCGAGCTCCGCATCTACGCTCGCGGCGTGCGCAACCCCTACGACCTGGTCTTCGACGCCCAGGGACGACTCTGGGCCACCGACAACGGCGAAGACCCTCCCTGTAACACGATCGATGAGCTGAACCTGATCGAGGAGGGGGGCGACTACGGCTGGCCTTACCAGCCCACCTGCGACGCCCTCCAGTCCGGAATCCCGCCACTGGTAGACCTGGGCCTCCACACCGCTGCCACCGGTATCGACTATTACGGCGCCGAAGCGTTCCCATCGGTATATCAGGGGAACTTATTCATCACCCTTTGGGGGAGCCTCATCGAACCTCCTCGCGTCGGAAGGACTTTAGTGCGAGTGATAATCGATGAAGCTGCGGGTGAGCTGGTGGGCACGTTGCAGGAGTTTGCAACCGGATTCGACAACCCTATCGACGTCGTGACAGACCGAGATGGCACACTGCTGGTGCTGGACTTCGGCTCGGGCCGCCTCTACCGCATCGTCTACACGGGCGTCTAGGACGTGCCCCTTGACTATGGTACTTCCGGCTCTTAGACTGCGAGTGAGTCAGTGTGAGCGAAAGGAGGGACGCACTGTGGAGACTAGATGCGTCTTCCCACTCATCAGCTACTCACCAGCGCCGTCCTCGCCTTCCTAAACCTTCCTCATCTTCCTAACTAGTGAGTTTGTCGTGTGGCTTTGGAGCCACGCTGGCAGCATGCCGCTGTCAGCGCAGGGGGGTGCGCACCTTGTTGCGTTCGTCTTCTTACTGGACACATTGGTCGTTGGGCTCGTCGGGCTGGAGCACGCGCTACACCGAGCGCTTCCGCCGCATCGTGCTTTTGCCCGCTAAGCCCACCCAAAACGTTTCTCCCCTACCCTAGCGCTTCGTAACGCCGATCACCGTCGGCCTCCAGCGGAACTCCTATAGTATCAGTATACCCCCAGGGGTATACGACCGGTGGGCGGATGGGAGGCGGCCCTACCTGGGGCCCGAATGCACAAGGAGGGAAGAACATGACTGACGTTACGACCCGAATCAACCAGCTCTCGGCGGAGCGTGCTGAGCTGTATCGACAGCGAGACAACGGGCGACGGCGTGACGCCAGCGTCATGCGGCGCATCCAGGAGGCCAGCCGCGAGCTGGACGGCCTCTGGGACGAGCGCCGTCGCGAGCGCATCGGACGGCTGGAAGGAATCGACCTCCTGGTCGACCGCGCATACGCGCGGGCGTACGGCGAGGACTACGACGACGCTGTCGCGCCGCCTCGCGACGCCGCGAGCGAGCGCGAAGCGGCCTCGCTCGCCGCCTAACAAGCTGGGAACAAGGTGGACGCGGGAGTCAGCATGCAGCACTCGAAGCAGCAAGAACACCGTGGCACGAATGGGAGCCGCAGGCCGGGCCAGGCGCTGGTATTGAGCGGTGGCGGCGTGCTGGGCGCCTTCCAGGCCGGCTTTTTGCGAGCGCTGTTTCGCACATCGTTTCGGCCGTCACTCATCGTCGGCACCAGCGCGGGGGCGCTGAACGGCGCGTTTCTTGCGCTCCACCCCGACGAGCAAGGAGCCGAAGAGCTCGTTGGGATCTGGCGAGAGCTGCGTCACCAGCGGCTGTTCCTATTCAACCCCTTGCGGATTGCATACCAGGTCGCCTCCAAGCGGCTCTGCCTCTCGAACGGCAAGATCCTAAGCGAGCTGGCTGGACGGCACATTCCTGTCGACGATTTCTCCGCGACCCAGGTCCCGCTCTACATCACGGCGACGAACCTGAGTCAAGGGCAAAAAGTGACCTTCCACGAAGGGTCGCTCTCGCGGGCCATTCTCGCATCTACAGCGCTCCCGGGTATCTTCTGCCCGGTGGAGATCGACGGCGATATCTATGTCGACGGTGGCGTCCTCGCAAACCTCGACTTGGAAACGGCCATCGATTTGGGCGCAACCGACATCCTGGCCGTAGACCTCTCAAGCTGCATCGACGGCCGGCGGCCCGACAGCATCGTTGGCCTCTGGATGCAGACGCTGAACGTGATCCACCGCGAGCGTGTGGAGCACGAGATGGAACGTCTGACCGGCCGCGCTCGCATTACCCTCGTGCAGCCCGGCATCGAGTCCAGCCTAAGCCTGAGTAGCCTGGCTGCGGTGGACCGGCTGCTGGAAGAAGGAGAGCGGTTCGGCGCTGATGTGCTCGGATCGTATCTCGCGGAAGACGGTCGCCTGCAGGCGGGCACCATCCATATGCCGCTGCACATCCATCAGTGACTTCGATTCGATAGGAGGAGTTCCATGAACGTAGGAGTAGCCATTCTGGGCGGGATCATCGGCGGCACTGCCATGATCGCCGTGCTGTACATGATGATTTGGCTCATGCCCAAAGAGATGAAGATGAACCTCTTGCTCATGCTGGGCACGATGATGGTGCCGGTCGGCGCCATGGCGTACCTGGTTGGCCTGATGATGCACGCCATGATGAGCGTGCTCTTCGGCGTGGCGCACGGGGCGTTGCTGGCGTCGGTAGACGTCGACTCGGTAGCCGCAGGTGTGGGACTAGGCGTCCTGTTCGGCTTCGGCCATGCGCTCGTTACGGGCGCGATGCTCGGCGTCATGCCGCTGATGCATCCGCGGATGCGTCCGCTCCAACCGAAGCTTGTGCCAGCGATGCTCGGCCCGGCCCCGGTATCTGAGGAAGAGGCGCTGGACCCGCCCGGCTTCTTCGCCCTGAACTATCCGCCGCTGACGGTGATGGGGTTCTTCATGTTGCACATCATGTTCGGAATCGTCGTCGGTGTAATCTACGGTGCCTTCGCGTAGCACGGATGGTAAACGCATGCGAAGACCAGGAATGAGCGGCAGAAACCGAGCCGTATCGGAGGGAGGTGATCCATGCCGGAACCAGCCGTGATGAGGAAGTAGCGATCAGACAAGAGGGAGGGATCAACAGATGACCATTCGAACGACAACAGAGGAAGGGAGAAACAGATGACCACTGGAACCGCAACGCTGAGTCTCACGCGCCCAAGCGATCCGGAGAAGAAGTATGGTACCAATGCCTGGCAATTCAACGCCGGCCTGCTGCTGGCCGTCGCCGGCGTGATGCTGCTCATGGTCTTCTTCATCATCAGCGCCGTCGTCGCCGGGTGGGTCTCAGACCAAGACCCGGCGAACTTCGGCCGGATCACAGCATACAATTCGTGGCTCTTCCCGGTCGCCACCGCCTCGGTCGCCCTGATCAAGGTCGGCATCGCCATCATTCTCTTCGGAGTGGTGCGAAGACTATGGGTGCGCGTGGAGAGCCTGAAGGAATCGCTGCCGGCGCTCACCGCGCGTGGCACCAATTCGTAAGGTAGGAGGTCACTCATGGCAATAGCAATTCAATCGACAAACACGAAATTCGGGCCGGTCACGGTGAGCCGCTCCGGCACTGGCCAGACTATGATCCACACGATGGCAAACTGGATGTGGCTGCCCATGATCCTGATGGGCGTGATGTCCATCGCCACCGCCATCGGGCTGGGCGTCGCCCAGGCGAACGTGGGATCGGATCTAGGTGAGGAGTTCACCGCGCTGCGCCAGGCGAACTTTGAGACGCTAAAGCCGCTCACCGCTGGCTTCCTCTTCTTGGGCGAGGCGTTGGTGCTCTCAGGCATCGCGTTTCTGCTGGGCACCATCCTGGGCGCCCTGCGCTGGGGCGGCGGCGAGGTGCAGGCTTCGCTAGACGCGCCGGTGAAGACGCTGAAGATGCCCTGGTCGGCCAAGGCGTTCGTCATCTTGATGATGATGGGGCTGGTACTGGAGCTGGTGGCCTTCGGCACGCTGACGTTCGTCGCGGGCCAGGCCCACTCCGCGTGGATCGGCGCCACCGCCGTCGATGCGCCGGGCAACTTGGCGGCGCTCAACCGCGCCAC
>JACZTE010000123.1 GCA_022573935.1 Chloroflexota bacterium | reverse complement strand
GCGATCCTGGGCAATGCATATCCCCAACCCGTGGAGGCCTACGCCCGCCAGGTGGAGGCGACGATCTCGTTCGATTCGGAGGAGCGGTTGGGGGAGATCCAGGCGCCGACGCTGCTGCTCTTCGGCGAGGACGACATCCTCACGCCGCTGCGATTCGCTCGCGCGCTGGAGGCCGGCATCGCGGGCGCGACGCTGCGGCTGGTGGAGGGGGCCGGCCACGGGCTCCCCTGGAGCCACCCGGAGGAGTTCAACAGCATCGTTGGGGAGTTCCTGGATGAAGGTTGACCCTTCGACAGGTTCGGGCCGTCGCCAAGTGCACAATGAAGAAGCCACCCCGGCGGCTGCCGGGGTGGCTTCAAAGTTGCTAGGACCTAAGTTACCTAGCACATCCCCCGACAAGTCGGGGGACCGACGCCTAGGAGTCTACCTCCAAGGAGTCGCGGATTGTGCGAGGCCTTAAGCCGTCGCAACGTTTATCATGCATCCGCATCACCTCCTTTTCTACCTTCGATGCTAGCATGGCCCGTCGAAAAAGGTCAAGGTGCGCAGATCACACAGCGGCGTTATTCGCTGCGCCACTCCAGGTTGCCGATGAGCTTACCGACGAAGGAGATCTCGGCGTGCCCGAGCAGCTGGCGAACGGCGTTGATCTCGCCGGTATGAAACCAGGTGTGCAGGACGGCGCGCATCAGGGCTGTCCCCACGCTTTCGAAACCCTCTCCCCGTGCCGTAGACATAAGGACATCGTCCGCGCTTGCGAGCCAATCGATGCTGGCCTTAGCGTCATCGAGCAGCTTGAGCGCGTCGCTGAGCGGGGGCGGCGAGGGGTCCGCAGCGGGTCCGAAGAACCGCAGCACTTCACCGGGCTGCTCCTCCTGCTTGGCGTATGCGGCGACCCTCAGCCAGTGGCCCGCGATGTGGCCGATTGTCCAGGAGATGGCGTTCATCTCTGTGCTGTCCGCCTTCGCCATGCGCCTCCGCGCCTCTTCGTCCGTGATGCCCTCCAGCCCGCGCTCGAACTCGGAGAGAGCGAAGCGAGCTAGTTCGAGGGGTTGGTACATCTCATCCTCCTCAACTAGGGATCTTGCAATCTGCGGCTGGCGAGTGACGCTCGCTAGAGGTAGCTGGGGTGGACCTTGCGATGGCGGACGGCGGCGTCGGACTTATACGCTGCCTCGGCCACGGCGCGGGCCACGCGCTGGAAGACGTTACGGTTGAAGACGGAGGGGATGATGTACTCATCGCTCAGCTCGCGCTTGCTGACGCAGCTGGCGATGGCGTGGGCCGCGGCTATCTTCATCGGCTCGTTGATGTCCCATGCGCGGGCGTCAAGCACCCCGCGGAAGAGGCCGGGGAAGCAGAGGACATTGTTGATCTGGTTCGGGAAGTCGGAGCGGCCGGTGGCCATCACCCGCACGTGTGGCAGCGCCAACTCCGGCCGGATCTCCGGGTCCGGGTTCGCCAGGGCGAAGACGATCGCGTCGTTGTTCATCTTCTGCACGTCGTCTTCGCTCAGCAGGTTGGGGCCGGAGACGCCCAAGAAGAGGTCGGCGCCCTCGATTGCATCGCTCAGGGTGCCTTTTTTGCGCCGCCGGTTCGTGTTCTCCGCGAACCACTCCTTGATGGGATTCATCCCCTCTTTGCGGCCTTTGTAGATGACGCCGCGTCTATCGCAGCCGATGATGTTCGTCATCCCGATCGAGAGGAAGATCTTCGCGCAGGCGATGCCGGCCGCGCCCACGCCGGAGATCACCGTCTTCATCTCTGACATCGGCTTGTCGACGAGCTTGGCCGCGTTGAGAAGCGCCGCCAGGACGACGACGGCCGTGCCGTGCTGATCGTCGTGGAAGATAGGGATGTCCAGCGCTTTCTTGAGCCGCGCTTCGATCTCGAAGCAACGGGGAGCGGAGATGTCCTCCAGGTTGATGCCGCCGAACGCGGGGGCGAGCGCTATCACCGTCTCGACGATTTTGCTGACGCTTTTGGTATCCAGGCAGATCGGCCATGCGTCCACGCCGCCGAACTCCTTGAAGAGCATCGCTTTGCCCTCCATCACCGGGAGCGCGGCGAGCGGGCCGATATCGCCCAGGCCCAGCACGGCCGTGCCGTCCGTAACGATGGCCACGGTGTTCTTCTTGATGGTGAGCGACCAAGCCGCCTCCGGCTCGCGTTCGATCGCGAGGCAGACTCGGGCCACGCCCGGCGTGTACACCCGCGAGAGGTCGTCGCGGGTGGCGACGCTGGTCTTGTTACGTATCTCGATCTTGCCGCCCGCATGGGCGAGGAACGTCGGATCGGAGACGCTGCGGATGGTGACGCCCTTTAGCTTGCGCACCGCGTCCATGATGTAGCGGCCGTGCTCATCATCGCGGGCGCCGCAGGTGATGTCTCGCACGATGCTGCTGCGATTCGTGCGCACGAGGTCGACTCCGCCGATATTGCCGCCGGCCTCGCCGATCGTGGAGGCGATGAGGCCGAGCATCCCGGGCTTGTTCGAATACTGCGCCCGGAGCGTGATGCTGTAGGTGGCGCTAGAGCCAGAACGTTCGGTGCCGGCGGAACGTCGAGGCATGGGAGCGACTCCTTTCAGGTTCGGGGACGGCTGCATTCTATACCGGTGAATCACCTTATGCCAAGTGTAGACGTGTTCGACGAGCCAGCCGCCCGCATGACTGTGTTGTAGCTGAGCATGTGCTAGAATTGACGAAGGTTCGCGAGTCGGCGAACCGGTTTGTGTGTATGCCAAAAGTCGCGGTGCAGCCGCTGAACATCGAGATAGAGGTGCCCGAAGGGGAGACGATCATGGGCGCCGCGCAGGCGCAGGGCTACTACTGGCCCACCACCTGCGGCGGCGAAGGTCGCTGCACCTCCTGCGCCTGCATGGTGGTGAGCGGGATGGAGCACCTCTCGCCCCGCGGCCGCTCTGAGGAGCGCGTGCTTGTGGAGGAGCGAGGCGCCAAGATACTGGAGAAGCCCATTCGGCTGGCCTGCCAAGCGATGGTAGCCGGCGGCGATGTGGTGGTAGAGAAGCCTGGTGTGCGGCCTCCATTCGAGCTGAGCACCTCGTCGTGAGCGCCGAGTACGGAGTAACGAGATGACGTACGTCATTACCCAGCCCTGCGTCGACGTGAAGGAAGGCTCCTGCGTCGACGTCTGCCCGGTCGATTGCATCCACACGGCCGACGACGACACGCAGTTCTACATCGATCCGGAGATCTGCATCGACTGCGAAGCCTGCGTCTTCGTCTGTCCGGTGGACGCGATCTTCTACGAAGACGACGTGCCGGCGCAGTGGCGGGACTTCATCCCGCAGAACAAGGACTACTTCGCGGGCAAGACCGATGAAGAGCGCAAGGCGTTCCGAACTCGCACCGAGCGTCACTAGCCTCAGCCCGCGTATCCCCCTGACCTCGATTGCAGTACAATGTTGCCGCCGCGCAGGCGGCTCGTCTTTGTCTGCCCATCGATCAACAACCATGAGGAGGAAACCAACGCTATGCTGCCCTTGGACGACGTTCGCATCCTCGATCTCTCGCGCCTAGCGCCCGGCCCGTTCTGCACGATGCTGCTGGGCGACCTGGGCGCCGATGTGTTGCTCATCGAGCCGCCGCCGGACAGCCGGGCCGGCCAGATACCGGGCGGCGGCGATCCGTACAACGCCCTGGGCCGCAACAAACGTAGCATCATCCTCAACCTGCGGGACGACGAGTCGCGCGAGGTCTTCATGCGGCTGGCAGAGTCGGCCGATGTCGTGCTAGAGGGCTTTCGGCCAGGCGTGGTCAAGCGGCTGGGCGTGGACTACGAGACGCTACGAGAGAAGAACCCGCGCCTGATCTACTGCTCGCTCTCCGGCTACGGGCAGACGGGGCCCTATGCCACCATGGTGGGACACGATATCAACTACATCTCCATCGGCGGCGCGCTGGGGCTGATCGGCTGGCCGGACCAGCCGCCCGCTATCCCGATGAACGTCATCGCCGACTTCGCCGCCGGCGGTCTCCACTCCGCCTATGCCATCCTGGCCGCGCTCCACGCTCGGGAGCGCACCGGCCGCGGGCAGTACTTGGACATCGCGATGTCGGACGGCGTGCTCTATCTGTTGGCGGACGCTATCGGCCGCACGATCAGCAGCGGCAACGCGCCCGAAGCGGGCCGCCACATTCTCAACGGCAACGCGCCCAACTACAACGTCTATCAGTGCAGCGATGGAGGCTGGATCAGCATAGGCAGCCTGGAGCCCCACTTCTGGGCGAACCTCTGTCGCGTCCTCGGCTGCGAGGACTTCATCCCGCACGAGTACGACTCGGCGAAGCGAGAGGAGATCTTCGCCTACTTCCGCGAGCAGTTCAAGACCAAGACCCGCGACGAGTGGTTCGAGCTGCTGAAGGAGACCGACATCTGCGTCGCTCCCGTCTACGCGCTCGATGAGGCGCTTGACGACCCGCACAACCAGGCGCGGGGCATGGTGGTGGAGGTGGAGCACCCGCAGGCCGGCCGCGTGCGACAGGTTGGCATCGGCACCAAGCTCTCGGACACGCCGGGGGCGGTGCGTTCGCCCGCGCCATCGCCTGGCCAGCACACGGACGAGGTGCTCGCGACGCTCGGGTTCGACGCCGCCGCCATCGGCGTCCTGCGGGAGCGCGGCGCGGTGGCGTAGCGACGCTTGGCCACCGACGGTTCGCGGATGCGGTATACTCAGC
>JACZTE010000122.1 GCA_022573935.1 Chloroflexota bacterium | reverse complement strand
GGCTGGCCGTCGAGGAGGATGGTACACGCGCCGCAGAGCCCCTCGCCGCAGCCGTATTTCGTGCCCGTAAGGCCCAGATCAAACCGGAGGTAGCTCAGCAGGTTGCGCTCGGGCGTCGGCACCTGGCGCTCTTCACCGTTGACTCGAATGGAAAGCATACCGAATGGAGCGTCGTCCCCTTAGGCGATGGTGGCGGCGGCGTTGGAGATCATGATCTCGCCTCGCTCGGCGGTGCGCGCCTGGATGATCACCCGGCTCGATGACTCCTGCCAGATATCGGTGACGATCGTCTCGCCGGGGAAGACGACGCCGGAGAAGCGCACTTCGAAGTCCTTCAGGCGCGCCGGGTCGCCGTCGCAGCAGGCGTGCAGCACCGCCCGGCCCACGTGGCCGAAGGTGCACAGCCCGTGCAGGATGGGTTGATCGAAGCCGGCCATCTTCGCGAACGCTGGTTCGATGTGCAGCGGGTTGGGGTCGCCGGAGAGGCGATAGATCGCCGCCTGCTGGGGCAGCGTCTTGTACTCCACCGTGTGGTCGGGTGCGCGTTCCGGCGGCACGTTCTTGCTCGATGCGCTGGGGCCGCGCTCGCCGCCGAAGCCGCCCTCGCCCCGGATGAACGCGCCGAAGCTGTTGGTGAAGAGCACGTTGCCCGACTCGTCGCTGGTCTCCGAGTCGACCACCAGCAGCGCGCCGGAGCCCTTGTCGTAGATCGCGGCGATGCGGCCTTTGCCGGTCAGCTTGCCGCTGGTGGGGATGGGGCCGCGCAGCTCGATGCGCTGCTCGCCGTGTACCAGCATGGCCGGGTTGACCCCCTGCAACACGTCCATCATGCCCCCCATTGCGGACATGCCCGCGATGACGGCGTAGGTGGGCAGCACCTTCAGCTCTTTCTCGTAGACGAAATCCAGTTCATCCGTCGTGGCGCCGACGCCCAGCGCGTACAGCATCACGTCCTGCTCCGTGTACTCGAACGTGGACGGCGGCATCTCTTTGCCGACGGCGGAGAGATCGATAGGCATGGTAGGTACCTCCTCACACTAGCTAGCGGTGCGATTCTTGCGGAGCGCTGGGGCGCGGAGCGCCAGCTTGCGGAGCGATTGTAGCAGGCGGCGAGCGATGGGCGAAAGGAGCAGCCAGGGGTTCGCGTCTATCGAGCCGCTCACGCCCGGGCGTGTTCTCCCACGCTCGCGAGGAAATCGGCCACCTCTCGCGATGAGCGCAGCTCGATCACCGAGGCCCGGTGCGGGATCCGCTCGAGATCACGCTCGAGGTTCCTGGCATGAGCCCGATGGTGGCTGATGCCCCACAGGAGAATGGAGTCTCTGCTCAGGAAGGCCTGCCGCCAGGACTCGTAGTTGATGTCCCAGAGCGGCTCCTTCGTCCAGGCCCTCGTGATGGTCCGCTTGAGCAGCCGCCAGAAGGATACCCTGAACGGCAATCGCAACCGGACGACCGTGTCCGCCCTCGGCAGCACGATCTCGCGGACGATGCCGTAGTTACCATCGCAGACCCAGCCGTCCGCGCTCTTGTCGAGCTCCGCGAGCACCTTCGCGCGAAACTCATCCTCGGGCGTCGGCTCCCAGTTGGCGCGATGGAAGAGCGCATCGAGCTCGATGACGGGCAGCCCGAGTCGATCGCCAAGCTGCCGGGCCAGCGTGCTCTTGCCTGAGCCCGTTTGCCCGTAGACGGCGATGCGGCGGCCGATGGGAGTGGACATTGCTCTCGATGCGTGATCCTAGGCAGGAAGCGGTAGTATAGCACGGCCGCTCGCGAAGGGCGCGCGCCGTATAGCGGGGGCTGTATAATGGATGGACTGGCCGTTGTCGCCAACGCGCGCGCTGCAACCCGGAGGCTTCGGCTACTGAGTGCAGCGACACGGCAAGCAGCACTCAGCGTCGCTCCGAGGGGGCGTAGTATGACGACACAGATGGGCCGCCCACCGCGTTTCCGGAAAATACGCAAGCCCTTGCTCGTTCTCGGTCTTCTCGCGCTCGTCGGGGTCTTGTTGCTCTCGGCGGTCGGATTGCTACTAAACCGTGGGAGCTCCTCACCTGTAGGCGAATCGATTAGCGCTTCTCCATCACAGCCACAGCTGCTGCCTTCCCCCGCGCGCAGTTCAGGCGATGGGTGGGAGCTTGATGTCTATGTGTCGAACCTGGAGGAGCTCGATCTTGCGCTGGTAGCCGGGTTCAAACTTGAGGGATCAAATCGATTGCAGCTTGCGCTGGTAGACATACCATCGGGGCAGACGGCGGCTAGCGGGCTGTTCGGTACTGCCCCCCACGTCCGGCTGCGCGAAGATCCTCTCCAACTGCTGGTCTCCGATCTAAGAACGGACGGGGCCGGCTATCGGCTGCTCATTTTCGATCTGGATGGTCAGAACGCATCGTTGGCTGCGACACTTGAACTGCCGGAGCGAATCTCTTACCACGTCTTCGCCAACGCAATGGTGCTGTCGGGAGACGAACGCTACCTCTTTGTCCGCCAGATCACGCGTATCAACAAAGACGAGCCCGCTTGCCCTCAGAATGCCGACTTGTGCACGCGCTCCAATATTGGAGTGATCGATTTGAACCAACCGACCGAGGTCACACCCTTGATTCTGCCTGTCAGCTGCGGAAGCATGACCCTTAGCCCATTCGGCGACCAGGACCTGATGGTTACGTGCGGCATTCACGCGTACGCTCTCAGCGCCGATGGCTCGATAAGTGATTCGCTAACGAACGATGCGCGGCGGGCTCTTCGGGCCGACGGAGCCGTGTTGATTGAACCAGTCGAGGTTCTCAGTGCGGCACTCTTGCCTAGGGACCACCAGATCTTCCACGTCGAAAAGATCGACGATTCGCGAGTTCTCGCGTTGGCCGGTCCCCGGGGGGGAGGCCAGATAACCGAACTCCTGGTCATCGACATCGAAGAGCCTCGGGTTGAGTACTCGATTGATACGCCTTCTGGGTTCGTAAGTGCGGCTCCAATCGACGACTCTCGCGTAGTGTTGCTCATTCACGACACTGCGGGAGAGCTGCCGTCCGGCGAACCAGCGGCCGGCGATGTGTTCGCTATTCGCGAATTCGACCTTACGAGCGGCCAGCTTGGGGAGAGCATTGTCCTCCGGGGACTGCCCGGCGAACCCGTTGTCATACACAGCCCCACGTCATAACACGTTTCACTCTGGGACAAGCGGGATCCTCGCCAGCAGCTGAGCGCAGTACACCACGCTTGCCTCTAGCGAAACGTCACCGTACGCTGAAGCTACAGCATGGCGAAGCTTCCCCCACCTCTCGATGCAGACGATCTCCCTCCGCTGCCAGCAAGCACGGGTTCGTCGTCGCGGCCGCCGCCGCTAGAGCCGCGCCGGCCACCGCAGCGACAGCAACGAAGCCAGCGGCGAAGCCGGCGACGGTGGCTCGCCGTCCCTATCGGCCTCGCCGTCTATCTGCTGCTGGCGCTCGTCACCACCGTCCAGCCCGTATCGGTGGCCGGCCTCTCGCTGACCGCGCCCGTCCCCGGCCTGTCGCCGGCGCGCATGTTCGGCCTGCCGGACCGGCCCTTCGTCGTCATGATCGCCGGGCTGGACATCCGGCCATCGCAGGACGGGCCATCCCGCGCCGATTCCATCCTGCTCTTGCGCATCGACCCGGGCAAGAATCGCGCCGCCTTCCTCAGCATCCCCCGCGACGTGATGATGCAGCTGCCAGGGCCCAGCGGCGAGCTGACCAGAGACAGAGTGAACGCCGCCTACGCTTACAACTGGTCGCGCGACGACCCGGCGCGAGCGCCCGCCGCCCTGGCCCAGACGATCGAGCACAACCTGGGTATCAAGGTGGACTACTACGTCATCTTCGACTGGCAGGGCGCGGCTGAGCTGATCGACAAGGCGGGCGGCGTCACGGTGATGGTGCTTCGCACCCTGCGCGATGACACGTACAACGACGACGACGCCACCATCCGGCCACAGCTCTTCGAGGCAGGCATACAACAGCTGGATGGCTATCATGCCGTGGCCTACGGTCGCATCCGCAAGGGCTCCGACGACCTCGATCGCATCCGGCGACAGCAGCAGGTGGCCGAAGCGCTGCTGCGGCAGCTCTCGTCGCCCAGCAGCCTGGGCCGAATGTGGGGAGTCTGGGGCGCCTATAAAGGTGCGGTGGAGACGGATCTCAGCCTGCGCCAGAGCGCCGGCGTGTTCGTGCAGTTGAAGCGAATCGGCACCGGCCGGATCCTCACGCACTCCTTGGGAGACGCGACGGTCTCCTGCAGTCGATGCGCTGGAGCGCTGCTCCTGTTGCGACCGGACGAGACGGCTCGCATCATCGCCGAGGCGTTCGCCGACGACAGCGCGGGCGAACGAGCCGCCGAGCTACTGATCACGGCAGGCGTGACGCCGTAGCTTAGAAGTATTCTTTAAGAACGCTGTATGCCCACCAGAGCACAGCGGTCAACAGGACGAGATAGAGTATCTCACCAACAGTGACGTCCAAAACACTACTTCCGTTCCAGGCGGGGAACCTTGAGCGGGGCGACCATTATCGCGACCATCAACCTATAACGTGCGTTATGGCCATCCGTTCCAGGTAAGAACAAGATTCTCGGAACCGTCCGGGCGAGGCTGAAACCCAACAGCTACGATTCGCCCTGAGCCTGTCATCGCTATCCATCCTGAGCTTGTCGAAGGATGAGCCTGCCATTGCTGTCCATCCTGAG
>JACZTE010000121.1 GCA_022573935.1 Chloroflexota bacterium | reverse complement strand
GATGTCGTCGACCACATCGTCGTGCGCGCGACGCGCTACCGCGCCGACGCGGACGAGGTTCGCGACGCGATCGAATCGAGCATCGGCTATCCGGCGTTCGTGAAGCCGGCCAACGGCGGCAGCAGCGTCGGCATCACGAAGGTGCGCTCGCGGGAGGACGTGGGCCCCGCGCTCTGCCTGGCGTTTCGCTACGACCGCAAGGTGCTGGTAGAGCGGGCCGTGGAGGCGCGCGAGGTGGAGTGCGCCGTGCTCGGCAACGACGAGCCGGAGCCCTCGCCGCTGGGCGAGATCCGCTACACGGGCGAGTTCTACGACTACGAGGCGAAGTACCTCGACCCCGATACTAAGCTGATCATCCCTGCGGAGCTGCCGGAGGCGACGGCGCGTCGCATCCAGGAGCTGGCCGTGCGCGGCTATCAGGCTATCGACTGCGCCGGCATGGGGCGGATGGACTTCTTCCTCACGGAAGACGACCGAGTGTACCTCGACGAGATCAACACGCTGCCCGGCTTCACGCCCAGCAGCATGTACCCGCTGCTGTGGCAGGAGGCCGGCCTGGGCTACGGCGAGCTGATCGCGCGGCTGGTGGATCTGGCGCTGGAGCGCCATCAGGAGCGAACTCGTGGCTAGAGAACGAACCGTTCGGCCGGGCCAGCGCTGGCAGCCCGATCTGGGCCGGCGAACTTCCCGTCCCGTCGCGGGGCGGCTGCGCTGGCGCAGGCCTCGGCTTGGCTTGCCAGGCTGGACGGCTCGCTGGCGGCAGCTAGTTCTGCTCGCGATCGCCGTCGTGGCGATAGGGACGGGTGGCTGGTGGGTCTACCGCTCTCCGCTGCTCTCGATTCGAGAGGTGACGGTAGAGGGCGTCGAAACGCTGTCGCCGGAGATGGTGAACGCTCTCGCCGGCCTGGAGGGTCAGAGCCTTCTTCAGCCAGACTTCGAGGGCGCCCGCCAGCGGCTGCTGGCGCTGCCGTTGGTCAAGGATGTGCAGATCAGCCGCGATTGGCCTTCAGGCGCACATATCACCATCGTCGAGCGGACGCCCTGGGGCGTCTGGCAGGTGGGCGGAATGCGCTTCGTCATCGACGACGAAGGGGTGGTGCTGGACGTCCCAGCGCCGGCCGGCGCGCCCGTCATCGTACAGTACGGCGCGTTCCAGCCGCTCGTTGCCGGCGACCGGGTGGACGCCGGCGCGGTCGCCGTCGCGCGGCAGCTCGCGCCGACGGCGCGGCGAACGCTGGGGCGGTCGCTCGTCGCGCTGGAGTTCTCGCAGGCGAGCGGGCTCACCGCGGTGCTGGCCACCGGGCCGGACGACCCGGGACTTCGGGCCGTCTTCGGCGACGCCCAGGGCTACGACTTCAAGCTAGCCACCCTCTACACCCTGCTCCGGCAGGCGGATCAGGAGGGTAGGACGTTGACCAGAGTCGACCTGCGCTTCGGCGATCGGGTGGCTGTCCAGTGATGCACGGGGAAGAGAGAACGAGCTTCGCGCCGTCGCTCGCGGCTGGCGCGAATGGGAGAAGGGAGGCCCGACGATGAAAGGTGGCGTATTCGCCTCTATCGATGTCGGTACCACGAAGATCTGCACTGTGGTGGGTGAGGTGCTACCCGAACAGCCGCTGCGCATCCTGGGCGTCGGCATCGCGGCGGCTAACGGCCTCAACCGCGGCATGGTGGAGAACCTGCACGACGCCTCGGAGTCGATCCGTAGCTCTGTGGAGCAGGCGGAGCGCTCCAGCGGCACGCGCATCCTCTCGGCCCATATTGGCGTGACCGGCTCCCACATCTCGTGCCTGAACAATCGGGGGATCGTCGCTATCCCGGACCGGGAGCGGCCGATCAGCCAGGACGATGTGTCTCGCGTCTTAGATGGCGCCCGCATCGTTAGCATCCCGACAAACCGGGACATTATTCACGCCGTCCCCCGCTACTACATCGTCGATAGCCAGGAACACGTCTCGGATCCCATCGGCATGTACGGGCAGCGGCTCGATGTAGAGACGCATATCATCACCGGGCTGAGCACCGTCCTCCAGAACCTGACCAAGGGCGTGGAGAGCGCCGGCGTGCAGGTTGAGACGCTGATCCTGGCGCCGCTGGCCAGCGCGGAGGCGGTGCTGGAGACGGAAGAGAAGCGCCAGGGCGTGGTGCTGGCCGATATCGGCGGCGGCGTGACGGACATCGCCCTCTTCGTGGACGGGAGCGTGTACCACACGGCCGTGCTGCCGGTGGGCGGCAACCATCTCACCCGCGACCTGGTCATTGGGCTGCGCTGCCCGTACCAGGCGGCCGAAGACGCGAAGACGCTCTTCGGCCACGCCATGGCGAGCGCCATCGACGCCGAGGAGACGGTGGAGCTGGAGGCCTTCGGCGCTGAGGAGCGCAAATCCTTCCAGCGACGCCGCATCGCCGAGATCTTGCAGGCCCGCGTGGAGGAGATCTGCGAGATGATCATGCGGGAGGTGCGGCGGGCTGTCCAGGACGACATCCTCTCGGCCGGACTGGTGCTGACCGGCGGGACCGCCAACCTGATTGGCATCGCCTCGCTGGCGGAGCAGGTCACCGGCCTGCCCACCCGCGTGAGCGCGCCGCGCAACCTGCAGGGCCTCGTCGATGTGCTCTGCGATCCCGCCTATGCCGCCAGCGTGGGCGTACTCCAATGGGCCGTCCGTGAGTCTGAAGCAGGCGCCTTGCACACGCGATCGCGACCGTTCCCGGTCCCCGGCGACCTCTGGCAACGGGTCTCGCGTTGGGTGCGGGTGCTGATGCCGGAGTAAGGGGGTGACGTGTCGACGATAGATGAACCAGGTGTGAACCGGCCGAACGGCGAGAGCCAAGAGGTTGACCGGCCTTTGGCCCAGCCAGTTCTGCCGGGCATTGCATCGACAGACGAACAGCGTGATGAGCGAGCCGAGGTAACAGGAGAGCACGGAGCAGGAGGGGCGTCAGACCCCAGCGAGTCCCAACGTGGCCGGAGCAGGGCCAGTCGGGGCGCAAAGAGGAGGGAGAGAGCGATGAGCGAGAAGCTGAACGGACTGCCCCCCATCAAAGTCGTTGGTGTGGGGGGAGGCGGTTGCAACGCCGTGAACCGCATGATCGGCGAGGAGATGGAAGGCGTCCAGTTCGTCGGCATCAACACCGACGCGCAGGCGCTGGCCCGCTGCGAGGCGCCGGTGCGTGTTCGCATCGGCGAGAAGCTGACCAAGGGGCTGGGCGTCGGCGGCGATGCGGAGAAGGGTTTGCGCTCCGCCGAGGAGAGCCGGGATGAGATCCTGGACGCGGTGCGCGGCGCGGAGATGGTGTTCGTGACCGCCGGCATGGGCGGCGGCACCGGCACCGGCGCCTCGCCGGTGGTGGCGGAGATCGCGCGCGAGGTGGGCGCCCTCACCGTTGGCGTCGTCACCAAGCCCTTCACCTTCGAAGGGGCGAAGCGCCGCGAGCAGGCGGACGAGGGCATCAACCTGCTCCGCCAGCACGTCGACACGTTGATCATCATCCCCAACGACCGCCTGCTGGACATCAGCGGGCCGGAAGTGACGGTGGAGGAGGCGTTCCGCACGGCCGACGATGTCCTTCGCCAGGGGATCCAGGGCATTTCCGAGCTGATCACCCTGCCCGGCGAGATCAACCTGGACTTCGCGGACGTACGGCGGATCATGCAGGACGCCGGCCCCGCGCTGCTCGCCGTTGGGAAGGCGAGTGGCGAGGATCGGGCGGTGGCGGCGGCCCGCGAGGCCATCAGCAGCCCGCTGCTGGACATCAGCATCGAGGGCGCGAAGGGCGTGCTCTTTAACGTCACCGGCGCTCGCAACCTGGCGCTGCACGAGCTTCACGCGGCGGCCCAGGTCATCGCCGAGGTGGTGGCGCCGGACGCCGAGATCATCTTCGGCACGGCGATCGACCCCAGCTTGGGCGATGAGGTGAAGGTGACGGTGATCGCGACCGGCTTCCCCGTGGGGCCGCGGCCGCTCGAGGCAGAAGCGGCCAACCTTGGCCAACACTTCGGCGCGGAGCCGCCGGCCCCCGCGACGGATACGGAGCTTCCCGCCTTCCTGCGTCGCACCGTAGAGGTGCGTTAGCGGGGGTGGTGGCTACACTTGGCAGAAAGGGGGGTGTCTGTCTAGCCGTATGTGAGCACCCGGTATCACCGGGAACTCAGCCCCTTCACGAGCGAAAGGGGCAACAAGGCTGCGGGCGGCGAACGGGAGATGACGCCGCCCGCAGCGCTTTTATTTCTCACGGGTTAGCCTTGAGTCTCGCCCCGACTAATCGGGGCGAGACTCTTTAGCGTTGAAAACTTCGTTCTCTATTAGCTCTGCTGGCCCAGCCGCCTGCGCCAGTAGCCCAGCCCGGTCAGGCCCATCCCTAGGCTGGCCAAGGTAATGATGCCGATGAGGAGCTGGCCATCGCCACCTGGCATAGGGAACCCGCTACCCGCCTGCGGCGGCCCCTCCACTGTCGTCCCCGGCGTCGCGGTCGGTTCCATCACCGTTGGTTCCGGCGTCGCGGTCGGTTCCATCACCGTTGGTTCCGGCGTCGCGGTTGGCCCGATCACCGTCGGCAGAATCTCGTGCGTGGGCGTCGTTTCAGGAGTTGTTGCGGCAGGCGTCACGCCGGGCGGCGAGGTGGGCGAGGGTGATACCTCAGGCGGCGTGGCCGTCGGTGACGGCGGCGTGGCCGAGGGCGGCTGCGGCGTGGCGGTGGGGCTTTCGCATTCA
>JACZTE010000120.1 GCA_022573935.1 Chloroflexota bacterium | reverse complement strand
GAAGCACGGCCTCATCTGCGCCACCGCCGGGGTCGACGGCTCCAACGTCGAGCGGCTCGGCACCGTCACGCTGCTGCCCGAGGACCCGGACGCCTCGGCCGCGACGCTCCGGCGGCGGATCGAGGAGGCCACGGGCGTCGCGCCGGCGGTGATCATCACCGACACCTTCGGCCGGCCCTGGCGGGAGGGCCACGTCAACTTCGCAATAGGAGTGGCGGGCATGACGCCGGTGCTGGACTACACGGGTCAGACCGACCCGGCCGGCCTCGAGCTGCGCGTGACGCAGATGGCCGTCGCCGACGAGCTGGCCGGCGCCGCGGAGCTAGCCCACGGCAAGCTCGATCGCGTGCCCGTCGCCATCGTGCGCGGCTACCCGTACCCGCCGGGCAGCGGCACCGCGCGAGACCTGCTGCGCGATCCGGAGAAAGACCTGTTTCGGTAGCGGCTGTCACCCTGAGCGGTGCGAGGGGTCTAGCACTATCTCGCCCAGCGCCGCCGCGCGTACCAGCCCGCGCCGCCGAGGGCGGTGGCGCTGATGGCGATCGCGGCGACCACACCTGCCAGCAGGCCCGCGCTGCGACCTGAGGGCTGCGCCGTCTCCAGCGGCAGGCCAGCACCGTCCGGCCCCAGATCCGACACGATGCCGCCGACGACAACGGGCGGCGGCATGGGAACATCGAGCGCGATGCCAAAGGGCGAGTCGAGCCCGGTGACCAAGTCCTCGACACCGGTGCCGTCCAGATTAGCTCGCCGGATCCGGGGTTCGCCAGAAGTACCAAAGAAGACAGACGTGACAATACTTTCCGTCCAATACACCTTTCCCGCGATCACGTCGAGCGCGATGCCACGGGGGCTGACAGTGCTCACCAGGCTCTCGATGGCGCTGCCGTCCAGGTTCGCCCGTTCGACCAGCCCCTGGGGGGGAAGGGCAAGGGTCGGAGGGCGGGCTACGGTCCAGTATATCCTGCCGCCACTGACATCCAGCGCGATGTCCCCAATGAGAAATAAGGACGTGTTCGTCACGTCCTCCAGGCCGGTGCCGTCCAGATTGGCCCGCTTAATGGTGGTGATGACAGTGAAATAGATCTTGCTCTCGGTTGGATCGACGGCGATACCGATAGGACCGAGGTCTAGTCCCGGCTGTGTGAAGATGTCCTCTACCGAAGTGCCGTCGAGATTGGCCCGCTGAACCTTGCCGACCGCCGAATCCGTCCAGTACATCTTGCTCGCGACCAGATCGAGGGCGATGCGGGTGGGCCGGTTGAGCCCGGTGACCACGTCTTCCACACCACTGCCGTCCAGATTGGCCCGTTGGATCACCGTACTGCTCGTCCAGTACATCTTGCCCCCGCTCACATCGAGAGCTATGTCACCAGAGGCATCAAGCCCAATGATCAGGTCCTCGACGCCGCTCCCGTCCAAGTTTGCTCGCTGGATTTTATTGCTTTGGGAATCCGTCCAGTACATCTTGCCGTTGGGGCTGGCCTGCGTTGTCCCAGATGGCTGGACGCCAAGCATGACGGCCGCAACGAGCGCGGCCAGCGCGAGGATGCCGAGGATGACGCAGGTGCGTCGCGGTCGGGCTGTCAGCGCCGGAAATGGAGACATGCCTGCTCCCCTCTCGGAGCCTGAGGCTTCGGCGTGAACTCAGCCGAGCGACTCAGCCCGAAGAGCCGTCAAGGTCGAGCGGGGGGCAGCGCTTGACGGTTGGTTGGTTCACCAGTCGCCGCAATTATAACACCGCCGGGATATTTATCAAGAGAAGAAATGCACAGACGTGGAATAGGGGCGCGTCACACCTCTCTGCGCCCCACCACGGGGATCACCGCGCCGGTGACGAACGAGGCCCGCTCCGAGCAGAGGAACGCGACCACCTCCGCCGCGTCCTGCGGCGTCGGCTCGTCGCGCGCCTCCACGCCTGCCCTGAGCGGAGCCGCAGGGTCGCCCTCGACGAGGCGGCGCGCCTGCTCCAGCGTGACCCACTCGATCGGCCCGGGCGCGACGGCGTTCACTGTGACGCCGTGGGCCAGCTCGCGCGGCCCCAACGTGCGCACGAGCCAGTGGCGCGCCGCCTTCCCCAGCGGGTAGTCGAGCGGCGCCTCCGGCGGGCCGGCGCGCCCCTCGTCCGCGCGATAGCCGCCGATGAGGACGATGCGACCCCAGCCGCGCTCGCGCATGCCGGGGAGCGCGGCCCGCAGCAGGGCGTAGGCGGCGTCCACCTCCTCCGCTTGCACCGCGCGCCAGTGGTCCGGGTCGATCTCGGGCAGGTCGCGTGGCTTCCACGAGCCGCCGGCGCTGCCCACCGCGATGTCCAGCCGGCCGAAGTGCTTCTCGGCCGCCGCCACCATCGCCTGCACGGCGTCGGCGTCCGCGGTGTCCGCCTGGTGGAGCAGGACGCGACGGCCCATCGCCTCGATCGCCTGCGCCACCACTTCGGCCCGCTCGCGGCGCTGCTTGAAGTTGACGACGATGTCGGCGCCCTCGCGGGCCAGCGTCAGGGCGATGCTCCGCCCCATGCCGTCGCCGGAGGCGCCAGTCACCAGCGCAACCCGTCCCGATAGCTCCATCTCTGGCGAAAGCGTAACACGGGCGGCACCACCTGCCAACGGCGGGACGCCCTCGCCAGGGCGAAGCAAGTTGCGGGCGACCGGATGGCCGCCCCTACGCTTGTAACTTCTCGATCACCGCGTCGGCCACCTGGGAGGTGCCGACGGCGCTGGGGTCGTCGCGATTGGCTTTCATGTCGTAGGTGACGGACGTGCCTTCGCGGATCACGTCGGCCAGGGCGCGCTCCAGCCGGTCGCCCGCGTCCAGTTCGTCGATGTGGCGCAGCATGAGCATGCCGGAGAGCATCATCGCCATCGGGTTCACCTTGTTCTGCCCGGCGTACTTGGGGGCGCTGCCGTGGGTGGGCTCGAAGAGCGCGCGCTCGTCGCCGATGTTCGCCCCCGGCGCCACGCCCAGGCCGCCCACCAGCCCGGCGCAGAGGTCGGAGATGATGTCGCCGTAGAGGTTGGGCAGCACCAGCACGTCGAACTGCTCCGGCCGCTGGACGAGCTGCATGCACACGTTATCGACGATGACGTCCCAGAACTCGATGTCCGGGTACTGCTTCGCCACGTCGCGGGCCACCGACAGGAAGAGCCCGTCCGAGTACTTCATGATGTTCGCCTTGTGCACAACCGTCACCGCCCGCCGGCCGTTGTTTTTCGCGTACTCGAACGCGTAGGTGACGATGCGCCGCGTGCCGAACTCGGAGATCGTTTTCAACGAAACGCCCGCGTCGTCGCGCAGCGGCCCCTGGCCGCTCGCTTCGGTGAGCTCGGAGAGCTTGGGTACCCACTCCGAGCCGCGCTCGAACTCGACGCCGGCGTAGAGGTCCTCGGTGTTCTCCCGCACGATGACGATGTCGACCGCGTCGTAGCGGGTGCGGACGCCGGGATAGGTCTTGCACGGACGCACGCAGGCGTACAGGTTCAGCGTTTTGCGCATCGCCACGTTGACCGAGCGGAAGCCGGTGCCCACGGGCGTAGTCACCGGCCCTTTGATCGCAACCTTGTTTCGCTTGATCGACTCGACGACGCTATCGGGCAGAGGCGTGCCTTCGCGCTCCATCACATCGATGCCTGCCTCCTGCACGTCCCACTCGAAATCGACACCGGTAGCCTCGAGCACGCGGCGCGTCGCCTCCGCGATCTCGGGGCCGGTGCCGTCGCCGGGAATGAAAGTGATGGTATGGGTCACGAGCGACTCCCTTCGTCGTCATCAGTGTAGCCAATTTGCCAGCTAATCGCTCGACAGGCCCTCACGCTCGGGGGGGGAATAGCCGATCATACTATTGAATGAAAGCACAACGCTCCCAACTTCGATCTACGAGCGCCAAGGCGAGGGCGCGAGCGGATGCCTGCAAGGTTCTCCATGTGGCTCCCACCGCCGATGCGGAGATCATCACGCAGGCCTACTGGTACTTGGCCCGTAAGTATCGCGCGACGGCCGGCACAGATGCGAAGAGCCGTAAGCGCCTGGACGATCTGAACGAGGCGTATCGGGTGCTACAGCCGGGAACGGAGGGTGCTCTGCTGGAGCAGTCGCCTCCCGTCAAGCCTCGAGGGCCGTCGTTGGCCGACGAGGTCGTCGCGTGGCTACGGCAAGCGGTCGACCAGACGAAGGAGCGCTGGCAGGGACGCGTACCCGAGATCGGCGTTCTCACCGTCACCACCACGCTGTTGGCGTTCCTCGCCTTTTCCGCCGGCGCGAGCGGTATCTTGACGCTGGTAACTGCGACGGTAGCCATCGTCACTATTTGGGCGCCCTGGCACCGCGTCTAGCCAAAACCCATCACCTTAGCCCAGCTAGTTGACGCTCGTAAGGCGGAAGCCCGAGCGGAGGAAGCTGTTAGCCCGGGCCGATTCGCGCTACATCGCGATGGCTGTCCGGAGGGGCGAGTAGGGCAAAGGCGCAGCCGAGGTCTTTGACCGGCGAGGCGAAGCCGGCCGCGAGCGAGCTGAACAGCGCCGGCCATCCCTCCAGCTTGGGAATATCTTCGTCCGGGGCGAAGACGATCGCCGTTGCCTGGCGAGGCTGATCGCCGCTCCAGTATCGCATCTCAGCATTGTGACTCAGGTTTTTGACCCAGTGCGAACGCCTGCCGCGGACGGTGCTGACGAGAAGGAGATCGTCGATCGCGCTGGCGAGTACGGTCGTGCGGCGCAATCGGCCAGTCCGCCATCCCTTCGTTTCCAGGACGAT
>JACZTE010000119.1 GCA_022573935.1 Chloroflexota bacterium | reverse complement strand
GCCGTTGACATACACGTTGACGAAGCGGCGCAGCTCGCCCGTCTCGTCGCAGATCCGCTCCTTCAGGCCGGGGTACTGTCCCTCGATCACGTCGATGAGCTGGGCCAACGTCTCGCTCTCGTCGGCAGTGATGGTGTCCAGCTCGTTCGTGAGCTTGCGTAGCGGCGTCGGTATGCGAACGGTGATAGACATAAGTGTTCTCTCTTTCGGCTAGATTGCATCCGAAATGTCACTCGGTGCCGGATGGGAGCTCCAGGGTCTTGACTGGCGGGAGAGAAGCACCAATGATTCCTTGGAGGTCGCCGTACATACCGGCAGCACTCGCAAGGGCTCTTTGGATCTGTTTTTCCCTCTTAGCCCACGCGGTTTCCATCGCGCGTTTTTCGCGATCTAGGTCTTCCTGCATTCCGATGATCGACTCAACGATCGGTTCAACGCGCTGTTTGAATTGGGGTCCGGACAGATAGTTGTATAGCAAATCCATTTTGTCGCTTTTATCAACGAGTGCGGCCCGGGCCTGAGCGAGGTCGATCAGACCCTGTCGAACGACCGTTGCTAGCCCAACGGCGAAGCGAAGGCCTGTTACCCATATTCCATCAACTGATCCAAAGTCGGTAACGGTATCAGGCAAGGCTTCGGAAACAATCACGCCGAAGTTAGCATTTTCACGTCTCTGGTCATCCTTGAGTTTCTGGATCCAAGTCGCGCTCCAAGCTTTAGTCCGCTTGGACTCCCAAAGAATGGTGCCCGCGTCATCACCACGACGAGAGCGCACTCGCTGAATTACGTCTGCACCCCGCACCCCCTTTTTCACGGCTTCTATTTCATCGGTGGGAAATGTCTTGCGAAGAAGCTCTTCTAGTTCCAGCTCCAGAGCTTCGCCTTGCAGCTCCTGTGACTTGTCTTCGGCCTTTCTCGTCGCTTCTTTCAGCTGCTTCCGCACTCGGTCGAGCTGTGTGTCTTTCTCCTTTATCATGAGATCATGTTCTTCGCGAAGAGCACTCTCGATTTCAGTCTTTAATGTTCCACGTTCTTCGGTAAGGCGGCGCACTATTTCTAGCTCTGCCTTTTCTGTCTTCTTAATTAGCTCCCTTTCGCGTTTGCGAAGCTTGAGTTCGTCGTCACGAGCCTGCTTAATTTCAGCAGTCTTTTCCTGGAGCTGAGCCTTTAGATCTTTCAGGTTCGTCTCAGCAGCTTCCTCAGCTTTCTTCTGAGCCGCCTCCTGAATCTCAACCTGCCTCTTTTTCAGCTCACTTTCGAGTTCCTGGTCTTTCGCGAGCAACGCATCCTTGAACTCCTTTGCCCGCTCCTTGAAAGACTGTTCAAACTCTGCACTAAGCTCATTTCTGATCTGTACAGTGAAAGCCTCGCTTAGCTGTATTTCGTTACCACATTTTGGACACACAATTGTGTTGTCCGCCATCATGGGCTCCTTTGAACCTTCTCTAGGTTCTACCCCTCTACGATGTCGCCCTGCACGGGGTCTATACGGACGCCTTTGGCGGCGACCCACTCCAACCCACGCTCGATCTCCTCTAGCTCCCCCTGCAGCTCCAGCACGACCCAGCCGCGGTCCTCGGTGACGTCCGCGCGCCGGACGTTGGTGATGATGCTGAACTGCTTGCCCAGCTCGTAGATGATCGGCAGGGTGATGAGCTCCTGCGGGAAGGTGAACTTGACTCGTTGATACGCCATGCCGTCCTCCTGCGCTTACGAGGCGCTGCCGGCTGCCGGCCGGGCCTCCACGACACTTCTCTCGCCGAACGCCTCCTCGAACGAGGCGATCGTCGGTTCGATCTGAAGCGGTGGCGTCAGCGTGTCCATCACCGCTTCTTGCGTCTTCAGTCCCGCGCCGGTGATGAAGGCCACGACCACTTCGTCCCGGCCGACGCGTCCGGCCTCGGCTAGCCGCTTGAGGCCGGAGCATACCACACCGCCCGCCGTCTCGGCAAAGATGCCTTCGGTGCGAGCGAGGAGCCGGATGCCCTCGACCACCTCTTCGTCGCTCACCGCGAGGCCGGAGCCGCCCGATTCGGCCATCACCTCCAGCGCGTAGAAGCCGTCGGCCGGGTTGCCGATGGCCAGCGACTTGGCGATGGTTCGCGGCTGCACCGGCCGGATGTTGCGCGTGCCCGAATCCCAGGCGCTGATAATGGGCGAACAGCCCGCTGCCTGAACGCCGGACATCTTGGTGTGCACGCTATCGATGAGCCCCAGTTTGGCGAGCTCTTGCAGCCCCTTCCAGATCTTCACGTACAGCGAGCCGGAAGCGAGAGGGACGATGCAGTGGTCGGGCGCCCGCCAGCCCAGCTGCTCGGCCACTTCGTAGCCCAGCGTCTTGCTCCCCTCCGCGTAGTAGGGGCGGACGTTGACGTTGACGAAGGCCCACGGGTATTGGCCCGTCAGCTCTGAGCAGAGGCGGTTCACGTCGTCGTAGCTGCCATCGACGGCGATCAGCGTGGCGTCGTACACGGAGGAGCCGGTGATCTTGCCCTGCTCCAGGTCCGATGGGATGAAGACGATGGCCTCCATCCCGGCGCGGGCGGCGTGGGCGGCGACGCTGTTCGCCAGGTTGCCGGTGGAGGCGCAAGCGAGCGTCTTGAAGCCGAACTCTCGCGCCTTGGTGGCGGCTACGGCCACCACCCGGTCTTTGAACGACCAGGTGGGGTTCACGCAGTCGTTCTTCAGGTAGAGGTGGCGCAGGCCCAGCTCCTCGCCCAGGCGCTCGGCCTTGATCAGCGGGGTGAAGCCGGCCTGGATATCGACAGCGGCGTCCGCGTCGCATGGGAGCAGGTCGGCGTAGCGCCAGACCGAGGCCGGCCCGCGTTCGATCGACTCGCGGGAGACGGCCTTGCGCATGGCGTCGTAGTCGTAGACCACCTCGAGCGGGCCGAAGCAGAACTCGCAGACGTAGATCGGATCGAGCGGGTACTCCCGATTGCATTCTCGACAGCGTAAGGCGTTGGCGAAAGACATGATGACGAAAACCTCCTAACCCCCGCAAGTTGGGGGATGCTGGTTAGGGGAGGCGCCCCGAACGGCCCAAGGTGGAGCCGCTACGGGGCTGGGGCATCGCCATCAGTTGGTAGTACATAGTTCAGTACAAATTACCGTTATGGTATCGATTGGCAGCCTATCACGCGAGAGGTGCGCTGTCAATCGGCATTCGCCGATCTTAGAACGCGATGGGCAGGCGCTTCAGGCCGCGCAGGATGAAGGTGCCGCCCCACTCGATCTCCTCGCTTTCGAGTCGCGGGTTCGGCATGCGCCGCAGCAGCGTCTCGAAGGCGATCTGGCCCTCCATGCGGGCCAGCGGCGACCCGAGGCAGAAGTGGATGCCCTGGCCGAACGCGATGTGCTGGTTCGGTTGGCGGGCGATGTCCAGCTCGTCGGGGTTGGGGAACTGCTCCGGGTCGCGGTTGGCCGCTCCCAGCAGCGCGATGACTAGTTGGGCCTCTTCGATCGTCTTTCCGCGGATCTCTAGCTGCTCCTTCGCGACGCGCGCCGTCGATTGCACGGGGCCGTCGTAGCGTAGGAACTCCTCGATCGCTGACTCGGTGAGCGAGGGCTGGTCTCGCAGCTTCTCTAGCTGGTCGGGATGGCGGAGCAGCGCGAGCATGCCGTTGCCGATCAGGTTGGTGGTCGTCTCGTTGCCGGCGGCGAGCAGCAGGATGCAGGTCGCCAGCAGCTCCTCTTCGCTCAGCACCTCGCCGCGCTCCTCGGCCGCGACGAGGGCGCTGAGCAGGTCCTCTCTCGGCTCGCGGCGGCGCTCCGCGATCACGGCGCTGAAGTAGTCGGCCATCTCTTGGATGCTGATGCGCGCCTTCTCGATCACCTCCGGCGCGGCGAGCGGGCCCAGCGTCGCCACGATGTCGTCCGACCAGCGCTTGAAGTCGTCGCGGTCCGCCGGCGGGACGCCGAGCATCTCGGCGATGACGATGACCGGCAGCGGGTAGGCGAGGTCGCCGATGATGTCCATGCGGCCGCTCTCCTGCACGTCGTCCAGCAGCGAGTCCACGATCTCCTGGATGTGCGGTCGCATCGCCTCGACGACGCGCGGGGTGAACGCCTTGCTCACCAGGCCGCGCAGGCGGGTGTGCTCGGGCGGGTCTGCGCCGAGCATCGTCGTGGCATTGGCCAGTGGGCCCTCCTCGATCCTCGCTGCGGCCTCTCGGGCGAACCGGTTGTTCGCCTTCCTGCGGTCAGCCGAGAAGCGCGAATCCTTGAGCAACGCTGATACGTCGTCGTAGCGAGTGAGCACCCAGGCCTCCATCAGCTCGCTCCAGTGGACGGGCTCCTCTTCGCGAAGCTGGTGGTAGAGCGGGTACGGATTGGCGCGCACTTCGGGCAGAAGGGGGTTGAACTGTACCGCGACCATCTTCACTACTCCTGACAGATACGGGGACGCTTGCTCGCTCAGTAAAGCCAGCCGTCCAGGGCGCTGTCAACCTCATAGCGCAGCGTTATGGTAGAATAACGCCGGTTCATCTGAACCGAGAGGAGTGACCGTATGTTAGTGGTACTTATTATCCTGCTGGTGATCCTGGGCGTCGTGGTGGTCGCCGGGCTCGCTATGCTGGCCATGTACAACGGGCTGATCCGCTCGCGAGTCCGCACGCGCGAGGCGTGGTCGGGCATCGATGTGCAGCTCAAGCGTCGGGCCAGCCTCATCCCGAACCTGGTGGAGACGGTGAAGGGCTACGCTTCGCACGAGCGCGAGGTGCTGGAGAACGTCACCCGCGCCCGCTCCATGCTGGAGCAGGCGGGCGGCGCCGCCCAGGCGGCCC
>JACZTE010000118.1 GCA_022573935.1 Chloroflexota bacterium | reverse complement strand
GCCGAACGCGACGGCCTGGCGAGCGACGACGCGAAGCCGGCCTATCGCTTCTACAGCACGGGCGACCCCGATCGCTTCGCCACCATCGCGAGCAAGCTCCTGCGCTCCCCCGTCCGAGAGGTAGGCTACGCGGAGATCTAGCGCCGTGTAGGGGCCTGATTTGCAGTCAGTGGTTTGTTTTCAAGCCCTGCGGGATGAATCCCGCAGCTCCCCGGTTGCGAAATACGAAGCCGCGGGTTTCAACCCGCGGGAGTGGACATTCCCACCGTCTACTAGTAAAACGGCGAGGGGATCCAGGCGCCCATCGGCTTCTCATATTCGCCGCGCACCATGTAGGTGTTCAGCTCCGTCAGGCGGAACCCCGTGCCTATCGCCCAACGCAGCGTCTCGGCCATGCTCGTCGGAAGAGCGAAGCGCAGGTCAGCCGGCACAGCCTTCGCCGTGCCGATGATCAGGTCACGCAGCGCCCGCTCATCCCGGGCGGCACCGTGGGTAAGGAAGACCTCCTCGCCGGGGAAGCGGGTCAGGTAGCCGGCTAGCTGTCCATCGCGCTCCACCAGCACCGGCGGCGCCATGTTCGCCATGAACTCGATGTCGTGGCGGCGGCCGAAGCCGAGCACCTCGCGGTGGAGCGCGTCGCAGGCGTCCAGGTCATCGGCGGTATATTCGCGCAGCCGGTCGCGGGGCTCCTCGCCCGCCGACGGCCGGCCGAGCAGCACGGCCAGCGCGTCTTTCACCTCGAACCCGAGCCGGTTGTAGAGCGAGAACGACTGTACGTTGTAGGCGGCCTGCAGCAGCCGTACCGACGCGAACCCGCCCTGCTCGGCACGCTCCAGCAGAGCCTCCATCACCCGCCTACCCAGACCTCGCCCCTGCTGATCTACCGCGACCGCCACCGGCCCCACGCCGATCACTTCGTCTCGCTCGTCGCCAAAGTTGCAGGCAAGCGGCCGTCCGTCCTCCACCAGCAAGTACGACTCGTACCCCTCGGTCTGTGCCAGCATCCGCACGATCAGCTGCGCCAACTCCGGCGACTCAAAAGCCGGCTCGAAGTTGTGCCGCTCCGCGATGTCGCGGAACGCTTCGTAGACGAGCGTACCGACATCTTTGGTCTTCTCGGGAAGGATCGTAGTAAGCGTGGGTGTCATGAGCGTCTCCGTTCCTTTCATTCCTGCGACTGGTCGCTGCGTTGAACTGTGCGGTCAGCGGTTCGGCCGTCAGCCGTCGGTAACGCCCTCAACGCGGCGGCGGGCGGCCTGGGCGCGGGCGCGCAGTTTGGGCAGCCGCGCCTCTCCTACATCGGCCAGCACCAGCGCGCGCACCTCCTCGTCGACGAAGTCGTAGTTGTTCGGGCGGCCGGGGATCGCCGAGAGGAGGCCGGCTTCGACGACTTCGCGCAGGTCCTCGATCATGTCCTCCTCGGATACGCGGGCGATGTGGCGCAGCACCTCGTATCGCGCGCTGCCCTCAAGCACCACGGCGTAATCGAGCAAGCGCCGGGCGCTACCGGAGAGCCCGCGCAGCCGCTCAGCCGTATCTTCCTCTGCAGCCGCCATAGGCGATACGTCCCTTCGAAAGCTCTTACACCCTTTTAGGAAGCTGTTGATTCATTCTTAACATCTGCTCGCTATAGTCGTAAGCGAAGGCAGACCCGTGGGAATGCTCCCCCTCCCGCGAAAAGCCTTGCACAGGGGCTAGGATGCATGCTCCGCTCCCCGCACTATCGGGGCAGGCATCCTAGCTCTTGTCTGTTCTTCCTTCCGAATCGCAGAGGTACACGGTGCATCCTACGGTCACCATAGCGGTCTCCCAGGCCGTCTTCAAGCGCCCCGCTTGCCTCCAACTCTTGCCCCAGCTATAGTCGAGGTTGAAGCGTCCTGATGACCCCAAAAGAGCTAGGCACAGCGCTCACCGAGGCACGAATCGCCCGGGGACTTTCGCTCCTTGATGTGGAGCGCGATACCCGCATCTCTCGCAAATACCTCCAGGCGTTGGAGGAAGGTAATCTAGAGGTCCTCCCCGCACCGGTCTACGCACGCGCCTTCACCCGCACCTACGCCCAGTACTTGGGACTGAACGCCCCTTCGCTCGTCCAGACGCTGCCCGGCGCCAAGCCCGAGCCAGAGCTGCCGCCTCTGCCACAAGTTGGGCGGGAGGCCAAGCCCGCTATCTCCGCCAGCTGGATGGTGGCCGGCGTGGTGGTAGTTCTGATGTTTAGCCTTGGTCTGCTGCTCTTCTGGGACCGCGGCGGCGACGACGTGTCGGAGACCACCGGTCTCCCTCCGAATGGAACGACTTTCGGCTCCGATCAGCCCACGCCTCCCGTGCAGCAGCCGCTGATCGTAGAGCCTGGCGTGGTGCCCAACCTGCTGTCACAGCCGCTCCAGGCCGCCCTCAGCGCCCTGGACGAAGCCCAGCTACCTTACCTGGTCATCGAAGTGACGAACGCCGACAGCGCGCTCGGGCAGGTGTTCCAGCAGAGTCCGCCCGCAGGCACGGAGGCCGACGACGCGACGGTGGTCACCCTGATGGTGAGCCGGTAGCAATACCCGCACGGCCTCGCTTCAGAACGCCCGCGACACCTCGATCTCGCTCTCGATCAGCTCCGCATCCAACCGCGAGCGCTCGATGTAGCTAACGACGCGGTCAAGCATCTCCTGAGCGTGGCGGGCGTCGTTCGAGACGCAGGTGACGCCGATGGTGGCGATCTGCCAGCGGTCGTTGTCAGCCACCTCCGCGACGGCAACGTTGAACTTGTTGCGCAGCCGCGTAGTGAGCGACCGCACCACCTGGCGCTTCCCCTTCAGCGAGCCGTTTTCCGGCAGCCGCAAACTCACGCGGCAGACGCCGACGATCATCCCGCTCATTGTTTATCCGACACCTAGCTACAGCCCAGCCGTCCCAACTTCTGAAACGAGTTGAGCGATCTTTCACTAGAGCTCAGGGTGACAGGGTAGCTCGGCACTGCGCTGATTCCGGGCGCGAGATCACGCCGAGGGTGACGGCGCCTCTTGAGGCGCCTCTTCAGGCACGTCCTGCGGAGCCTCTTGCTCCAGCGGCAGCAGGCCAACCCGCGGTTCGCCATCTCTCTCCTCCAGCGAGGCCGGCAGGGGCGGCAGCTCCTCCGACCGCTGCAGGCCGAAGTACTCCAGAAAGCGCACGGTGGTGCCGAAGAGCGCCGGCCTCCCTGGGCCGGGCGCCCGGGCCACCTCCTCCACCAGTCCGCGGGCGACGAGCGTCGCTACGGCGTGGTCAGAGTTGACCCCTCGCACCGCCTCCATCGCGGCGCGGGTGACCGGCTGGCGATACGCGATGATGGCGAGCGTCTCCAGAGATGCGCGGGAGAGGCGGCCAAGCTCCACTTCCAGGAAGTGCTCGATGTAGGGCGCTGCCTCGGGCATGGTGGCGAGCTGGACGAGGTCGCCATGACGCTGGACGAAGAGCCCGCGGCCGTTCGACGCGTCGGCCATCGCCTCCAACGCCCGCTCCACGCCCTGGCGCGGAACGTTCAGGCTCCTCGCGAGCGCACCGATCTCCTGCGGCTCCTCCGCCACGAAGAGCAGGCTCTCGATCAGGGCCGGCAGCCGCTCAGGCGCCGGCCGGTCGATCTTCTTGCTGTGACTCCGAGGTCTCATGCGACGTATCCATCTCACCCGCCGGCCCACTCGCCGACTCACCTGACGGCCCACTCGCCGGCTGCTCGGCGGGAGTTGGCACACCGCTCGGCTTCGGCGGGCTCCACTCCCGGCTGGAAGGGCTAGAGGCCTGTGATTCCGCCGGCGGCGACGTGGTGGCCGACGACGGCGACTCGCTCGGTGTGGACGGGGCCGACTTCCGCGAACGGCCGACTTTCAGCTCTTGATAGTGGAGCTGCGCCTCCGGTGGCCCTGCCAAGGCCACGCCCATCCGCTCCTCAAGGAGCTGGCGGGCGCGGCGACAGGCCTCCTCCGCCGTCGAGGTGAGCTCGGCTTCAGCATTCACGTGGAGCTCTAGCTTTATTTCAGCCTTCTGCCCCCTCGACTTTACGCTCGCTTGTACCTGCTTAAGCTGGGGGAAGGTCTGCAGCTCCTCTTCCAGCCGCAGAGCGACCTCTTCCGTGCTGATGCTCGCCGTCGCGCCGCCTACCCGCTCCATCTTGAGCGTGCCGCCCTCCGCAGGCGCTACCTCCGAGATGATGACAATGAGCGCCAGCATGATGAGGATGAGGCCGCCAAAGGTGACGATGAGCTTGGCAGGCGTATCGTCGTGATCCGCCACGTAGGTCGCAAGATCCTGCAACTTGTCGATGCTCTGGTCGGGGGCGCCCCACGCCAGGAGGATGACGACCATCACCAGGAAGATCCAGATGAGTGCCCCGCAGACGATCAGCACGCGGTTAGTCAGGTCCATTGCTTCCCTCCCATGACGAACAGTGCGCGCCCCGGAAGCGACGGTCGACGCAGGACCACGCGGCTAGACCGCATGATGTCTCGGCTGGGGCACAGAGTATTCTCGTTGGACACAGCTTAACGCCATCATACCGCATCCTCTGGGACAGTCAACGCGTGGGAGCAAGACCCGTTCGGAGGAGTTCGGCTGCGGCCTTCTCTAGCAGGGCGCTGAAGTATTCGGTAGCCGCCCTTTTCCAGGCTCGGCTGCGGCGAGGCTCGAAAGCCTCGCCTACGAGGGTTTTCAGGTGTTAGCCGCAGACGGTGAAGCCGCAGACCGGGCAGCACACGCAGCCTTCGCCGTAGACCAGTGGGCCGCCGCAATCGGGGCAGCGATGTCGTTTCATCTCGGGCTCCTCATCGTAC
>JACZTE010000117.1 GCA_022573935.1 Chloroflexota bacterium | reverse complement strand
GTAACTCGAGATTCTGCCGCATGCTCCGCATAGTTTAGCCCGACACAGACCAGGTTTCGCGCAGGCCTGGGGATGGGCGCCAGCAGCCGAGTTTCGGCCAGCGGTACGGACGAACGCGCCAGCGCCTCGCCGTCCGAGGACAGCGCCTCGACAAGCCGCCGGGCCTGCGCCAACGCAGCGTCGCCCTGCTCGACGAATGCGAGCATATCGTGCGGCAGCGTGGCGTCGCCGAACGCCGAGCTTGCCTCGGCGACATCGACCACCCGCTCGTCGAGCAGCAGGCCGAGGCGGGGCGCGCCATCGCGTTCGTAGGTCAACAGGCGCATCGGGTCAGTACCAGCGCGTGGCGATAATGCTGCCCGCGTGGCGGGCCAGCACTTCGAGCACCACCTGGTCGCCATCGCGGAAGGGCTTGCCGCCGTCGCGGTCGGTGACGTAGAGGGTGCCGCGCAGGGTGCCTTCTACCCAGATGGGCACCCCCAGCAACGTCTTCATCTCGCGGTGCTTGGGCGGGAAGCCGAAGGCCTGGCCGTGCTCCGCCAGGTCATCGATGCGGACGGCCAGCCCGTCTTGGCGCATAGTGCCGAGCGGGCCGTGGCCCCGAGGCGGCGCCTTCAGCTTGCGCTCCTCCTCGGCGGTCAGCCCGCTGACGACGAAGCCCTGTACTTCGTCGCTCTCGTCGGTGACGGCCACGGCGGCGTAGAGGGCGCGAGTAAGCTCTCGCGCCATGTCGACCACCTGCTGGAGGGCGTCGAGCGGTTGTTCCGGCACGCCGGCGGCGGTTGTGCGCGCAAGCCGCCGCAGCGCCCGATACTCCGGGTCGCGCTGGTAGGATCGGCGGCGGACCGCTGTGTCAGTCATCATCTCTTCTCATCACTCTTATACTCGGCCTCAGCATACTGCGACCGATGCACAGGCGCCAGCGGAGGCTAGGCGAAGGTCCTGAGAGCCTCAGGATCGATCAGCGCCACCGAGCCGCGGCCGAGAGCGATCCAGCCCTCCCGCGCGAAGATGTTGAGCTGCTTGTTCACGCTCTCCCGGCTCACGCCCAGCATCGAGGCGAGCTCGGCCTGGGTAACGCGCAGCCGAACCCGGTCCGAGGGGTTGCTCTCTGGTTGGACGTTGGCCAAGGCTAGCAGCCGCTTCGCCAAGCGGTGAGGGAGGTCCAGGAAGGCAAAGTCGGCCAGCGCCTCGTCGGTGCGACGCACGCGCAGGCTTAGCGTCTCGAGCAGGGCGAGCGCCGCCTGCGGCCGCTCCGAGAGCCAACGGGTAAAGCTGTTCCTGGTCACGACCAGCGTCTTGGTCGGCTGTAACGCCACGACGCTGGCCGAACGCGGCCTTCCGTCGAGCAACGCGAGGTCGCCGACGAACTCACCAGGCCCCAGCACAGCGAGCGTCGTCTCCGCGCCGCTGGGCGAGAGCACGGCGACGCGAACGCTGCCTTCAATAATGATATGTAGGGAATCGCCCGGGTCGCCTTCGTGGAAGATCGTCACGCCGGCGGCGTAGCTGCGCGCGCGACCCTGCGAGGCGAGGGCGCGCAACTCCGCTTCTGGCAGCCTGGCCAGGAGCGGCACATCGCGGATGAGCTCCTTGCGCTGCTTCATACGAGTGTTGGACTAAGCCTTTCCCCTATTTTCGCAGGATAGAGCCGTTGTGTGAAGTAGTTCATAGAAGCGCCTCTCGTTCCAAGCTATGGTGAGAGCAAATGAAGGAAAGGAGACCCAGTCATGATCATCGACGAACTCGCGCAAGCAGTCAGGCAGGAGCGGATGCGAGAAGCCGCAGAGCAGCGACGCGGAGCGCAAGCACTCCAAGGACAGGACGAAACTCCCCGCAACGTCCTGTCCGGGCGACGCATCCTGCGGTCTCTCCTCCCTTCTTTCGTGGCGAACAGATCGCCAGCGGCATCGGTACACTAGCCTCCTCGCCGATGTCAGCCGTCCGGCGCTAGGGAGAACGCCCCCGCCGCGTTCTTCCTAGGGTCGGGCGGCCCCCGCCCCTACCACACTCCTTCCAACAGCACTCCCTTCCGTATCCCCAACGCCTTCGGGTACAATTCGGCGAGCGGCAACTGCCCGCTCTTTTTTGACCATGGCAACGAAGACGCACGCAGGCAATTTCTTCGAGGACTTCGCCACCGGCCAGGTCTTTCGCCACGCTGTCCCCCGCACGATCACCGAAGGCGACCTGGCCCTCTACATCGCCCTCACCGGCGATAGAAGGCCGCTGCACTGCTCGGCCGAGTTCGCTCGCTCCCTAGGCTTTCCGCGGGAGACGGCGCACGACCTGCTGGTCTTCCACATCGTCTTCGGGCGGGCGGTGCCGGACGTCTCGCTCAACTCGCCGGCCAATCTGGGCTACGCCGACGTTCGCTTCTTGCGCCCGGTCATCCCCGGCGATACCCTCCGCGCCGAGACCGAGGTCGTCGGCCGGCGCGAGACCTCGCGTCGCGATGTCGGCATCGTCTGGGTGCGCACGCAGGGCTTCAACCAGCGAGACGAGCCCGTGCTCCAGTTCTACCGCTGGGCCATGGTGAACAAGCGCGACCCAGACACAAGCACCAGCGCCGGCGACGCCCCCGAGCTGCCGCCGCAGGTGGCGACCGAGGATCTCGTCGTGCCGCCGGAGCTCGACCTCTCGCGCTTCGACCCGGTGGCGACCGGCGGCAATGCCTACTGGGAGGACTACGAGCCAGGCGAACGCATCCTCCATCCGCAGGGGATGACGCTGGAGGAGGCGGAGCACCAGCTCGCGACGCGGCTCTATCAGAACACCGCTCGTGTCCACCTGAACCAGCACCTCCAGAAGAGCTCGCGCCTGGGCCGGCGCATCGTCTACGGCGGGCATATCATCTCGCTCGCCCACGCCCTCTCCTACGACGGCCTGGAGAACGCCGTGCGCATCCTCGCGTTCAACGCCGGCACCCACAGCAACCCCACCTTCGCCGGCGACACGCTATACGCCTGGACAGACGTGCTGGAGCGCATCGACCTGGGGCGGCCGGACGTTGGCGCGCTCCGCCTCCGCCTCGTAGCGGTGAAGGACCTGGACCCGAACCAGGAGCCGATCGAGCTCAAGGTGCGCGACGAGAGCGGCCGCGAGCAGTACCATCCCAACGTCGTGCTCGATCTGGACTACACTGTGCTGATGCCGAAGCAGCGATGAGCACGAAGCAGACCGAAGCCGACGCCCTAGCGAGCGCTCGCCGGCTGGCGGACGCCGCCAGCGACGCCGTCGACGGCATCGTCGCCGCCGCCTCGCGGCTGACGGACGGCGGTCGCAACATCGATGACTACCAGGTGCACGCGGAGCGCGTCGCGCAGCTCGCGACGGAGGCGCGAGCCTCTCGCGAGCTGGTCGCCTACGGCGAGCGGCAGGCCACAGCCGGCCGCCGCGACGCGCTAGCCGAGCTACAGGCGTTCACCTTCGCCGCCGAGGCCGTCCATCGCCTGCGCAGCGCCGCCGAACTCGACCCCGACGTCTTCGGGCTGGACAACGGCCAACTCGACGCGGAGGATCTGCGCTCGCTGGTGCGCCAGGGGCTGAGCGAAGCGCACATCCGCTCGATCGGCACGCAGGTGCTCGCCGCCAGCGGCGCGCACGCGACGGTGCTCGAGGATCAGGTGGCCGCCCTCACCCGCGACCAGTTCCGCACCTTCGCTCGCACGGAGGTGGCGCCGATCGCCCAGGAGATGCACCGGCAGGACCACCTTGTCCCGGAGCAGCTAATCGAGAAGATGGCCGGGCTGGGCCTCTTCGGCTCCTCGATACCGGAGTCCTACGGCGGCACGGAGATGGGCTACCTGACCATGGTGGTGCTGACCGAAGAGCTCTCGGCGGCGTCGCTGGTGGCGGGCAGCCTGATCACCCGCTCCGAGATCCTCACCCGCGCCCTGCTCCAGGGCGGAACAGAAGAGCAACGTCAGGCCTGGCTGCCCCGCGTCGCCTCGGGCGAGCTGATCGTCGGCATCTGCGTCACCGAGCCCGACATCGGCTCCGACGTCGCCTCCGTCCAGTGCAAGGCGACGGCGGGCGAGCAGGACGGTCGCCGCGGCTGGTTCATCGACGGGGCGAAGGCGTGGTCGACCTTCGCCGGGCGGGCGAACATCCTCTCGCTCCTCGCCCGCACCGACCCGACCCGCCGCTGGCGCGCGCGGCCTCTCGCTCTTCATCGTCGAGAAGGACCCGTTCGACGGCCACAGCTTCGTGCAGGAGCAGCCGGGCGGCGGCTCGATCACGGGCACGGCGAACCCGACGCCGGGCTACCGGGGCATGCACTCGTTCACCCTCGCCTTCGACCGCTACTTCGTGCCGGAGGAGAACCTGGTGGGCGGCGAGGCGGGCCTGGGGCGAGGCTTCTACCTGCAGATGGGCGGGTTCGCCGCCGGACGGCTGCAGACCGGCGGCCGCGCGACGGGCGTCGGCCAGGCGTCGCTGGAGAAGGCGTGCGCCTACGCGCTGGAGCGTCGCCAGTTCGACCGGCCCATCGCCGAGTACCAGCTCACGCAGCACAAGATCGGCCGCATGGCGACGCACGTGGCGGCCGGCCGCCACCTCACCTACGCCGCCGCCCGCGCGATGGCCGAGGACGAGCGCGCCGCGGTGGAGCCGGCGATGTGCAAGCTCTTCGCGTCGGACGTGGCGGTATGGGTGAGCCAGGAGGCGCAGCTGATCCACGGCGGCTGGGGCTACTCGGAGGAGGACCCGGTGTCGCGCTACGTGGTCGATGCGCTGGTGCTGCCCATCTTCGAGGGCGTCAAGCCCATCCTAGAGCTGAAGATCATCGCCCGCCAACTGCTGGCGGG